>CAZBRE010000015.1:3759-18995 GCA_964494065.1 uncultured Alphaproteobacteria bacterium | reverse complement strand
CCGCCGCGGAAATGGGTCATCGTCGGCGAGGGGATGGTGATCTTCACCGTCTCGTTCGTGAGGCCTTTGACGAATTTGAAGTTCTCGACCTCGATCCCGCCCTCGGGCAGCGTGAGCTTGTCGGACACCACGGCGACGAACGGCGCCTTCTCCAGGTCCTCCTTGCTCGCCTTGCCCTCGGAGCCTTCGGGCTGCATGCGCTGGAACTCGACGCCGTTCAGCTTGTTGATGAAGTCGATATGGAAGCTCGCGCGGCGGTATTCGCCGTCGGTGATGGCGTGGAGGCCAACCGATTCCTGGAGCTTCACCGCCCCCTTGATCGCCTCGTTCTCGTGCTCGCGCAGCTCGTCCGCCGAGATCTCGCCCGCGTGCCATTTGTCGCGCATCGCCAGCAGTTCCGGCGGACGCAGGAGGCTGCCGACATGATCGGCACGGAAGGGCGGCTTACGGTTGCTCATACTGGGGGTCCCCCGGATTTCGTAGTTTTGGCAATCGATTGCACACGGCCTTATGATAGGCCTCGCGATCAGCTTCGGCCAACATCGCGGAAAATCACTGCGCGGGCAATATCCCGCCCGGGCGACATCCCGCCGCAGGGCGCCGCCGGACGCGATCTCGGCAAAATATTTGTTGCACTTGGCGGTCTCGCGAATTCCGATAGGGCCGATTTCATCGGCGGTAAACGGAACCGGGGAACGATCCTATGAGCGTCGTCGTCAAGACTATCGAGCGCGCCCAGACCCACGACATCGTGACGCTCGAAAGCCAGGGGGTCGCGACGGTCCACGAGGCGCAGGGCCGCACCGGGCTCATGGCGTCCTATATGCGGCCGATCTATCCGGGCGCGCGCCTGGCCGGCTCGGCCGTCACCGTCAGCGTGGCGCCCGCGGACAACTGGATGATCCATGTCGCGGTCGAGGTCTGCGGCGCCGGCGACATGCTGGTGGTGGCCCCCACCTCGCCCTCGGATGCCGGCTATTTCGGCGAGCTGCTGGCCTCCTCGCTGCGCGCCCGCGGCGTTCAGGGGCTGATCATCGAGGCCGGCTGCCGCGACGTCGCCGAGCTCACCAAGATGGAGTTCCCCGTCTGGTCGCGCGCCGTCTCCGCCCAGGGTACGGTGAAGGAGACGCTGGGCTCGGTGAACGTGCCGCTGGTCTGCGCCGGGCAGCTCGTTTATCCGGGCGATGTGATCGTGGCCGACGACGACGGCGTCGTGGTGGTCCAGCGCGAGCTTGCGGCGAAGGTCGCCGAGGCCGGCGCCGCCCGCGAAGCCAAGGAGGCCGAGACCCGCAAGCGCCTTGTCGCGGGCGAGCTCGGGCTCGATATCTATGGCATGCGCGAGAAGCTCGAGGCCAAGGGCCTGCGCTACATCGAGAGCGCGGAAGAAGACTAAGACGACGATCAAGAGGATCCGGGAACATGCAGACCGCCATTCCCTGCACCATGATGCGCGGCGGCACCTCCAAAGGGGCCTATTTCCTGGCCGACGACCTGCCGGCCGACCCTGCCGAGCGCGACAAGATCCTGCTCGCCGTGATGGGCTCGCCCGACGCCCGCCAGATCGACGGCATCGGCGGCGCCACCTCGCTCACCAGCAAAGTCGCGGTGATCTCGCCTTCGGACGATCCCGAGATCGACGTCGACTATCTCTTCCTCCAGGTCGTGGTCGACGAGGCGCGGGTCGATGACGGACAGAACTGCGGCAACATCCTGGTCGGCATCGGCCCCTTCGCGATCGAGCACGGCCTCGTCGAGGCCCAGGACAGCGCCACGACGGTCCGCATCCGCATGGTCAACACCGACGCCCGCGTCGAGGCGGTCGTCCAGACCCCGGGCGGGGTCGTCGAATACGAGGGCGACGCCGTGATCGACGGCGTGCCGGGCTCGGCCGCACCCGTCCTTCTCGACTTCCTCGACACCGCCGGCTCGTCCTGCGGCGCGCTGCTGCCGACGGGCAATGCGCGCGACACGGTCGAGGGCGTCGAGGTGACGATGATCGACAACGGCATGCCCTGCATCATCATGCGCGCCGCCGATCTCGACCGCACCGGCTACGAGACCAAGGCCGAGCTCGACAAGGACGATGCGCTCAAGGCGCGGATCGAAAAGATCCGCCTCGCCTGCGGTCCGCTCATGAACCTCGGCGACGTGAAGGAACGCACCTTCCCCAAGATGTTCCTGGTCGCACCGCCGCGCGAGGGCGGGCTGATCTCGACACGCAGCTTCATCCCGCACGACTGTCACGCCGCGGTGGGCGTCTTTGCCGCCGTGTCCGTCGCCACCGCCTGCTTCACACAGGGCGCGGTCACCGATGGATTGGCCGTTATCCCCGAGGGTGAACGCAAGACCTGCGGCATCGAGCACCCGACCGGCACCTTCGTCACCACCGTCAAGCTCAGCGCAGATGGCAGCCAGGTCGAGCGCGCCGGCATCGTGCGCACCACGCGCAAGCTCTTCGACGGCAAGGTCTTCGTGCCCGCCGCCAAGCTGAGCCGGGCCGCCTGACCGCCGTTCCCTTTATCGCCTTATTTTTAAAAGGAAATTCGTCATGACGAAGCCGTTTTTTCGCGCCGATCAGGTCGGCAGCCTGCTGCGTCCCGCCGAGCTGCTCGCCGCGCGCGAGCGGCACGACAAGGGCCAGATCGACGACGCGGCGCTGCATGCCGCCGAGGACGCCGCCATCGCCGACGCCGTCGCCAAGCAGGAAAAGGCGGGCCTGCCCGTCATCATGGACGGCGAGTTCCGGCGCGAGAATTTCTGGATCGACTTCATCCGCGGGATCGACGGCCTCGAGATCGCCGGTGCCGACGACGTCGCATCGTTCAGCAACTCGCCCTCCTCCGGCACCGCGCGCTATGCGCCGAAATGGGCACGCGCCACATCGAAGATCCGCCCCGGCCGCGTGCAGATGAAGGACGACTACGAATACCTCGCCGGCCTCACCGACCGGACGATCAAGATCACCGTGCCGTCACCCACCCGCGCGCATGTGCTGAGCGGCGACAAGGCCGCCGACCCCGACATCTATCCCAGCATCGACGACTACTGGGACGATCTCGCCGGCGTCTACCGCGCCGAGATCGCGGGCCTGGAAGCGCTCGGCTGCCGTTACATCCAGATCGACGAGCCCTATTTCTCCAGCTTCATCGACGAGAAGCAGCGCGCCCATCTGGAGACGATCCACGGGCCCACGGACCCGCTGATCGCGCGCTATGTCGACGTGCTGAATGAATGCGTGCGCGACCGCTCGCCCGAGACCAACGTCGCCCTACATATATGCCGCGGCAACGCGCGCAGCACCTGGTTCGCCTCGGGCGGCTACGGCGCCATCGCCGACAGCGTCCTCGCCAAGATCAACGTCGACTCGCTGCTGCTCGAATACGACGACGAGCGCTCCGGCGACTTCGCCCCGCTCGCCAAGGTAAAGCCGGACGTGGGCGTCGTCCTCGGCCTGCTGACGACCAAGTCGGGCGATATGGAAAAGCTCGACGAGCTCAAGTCCCGCATCGACGAGGCGACGAAGTACGTTCCGCTCGAGCGCCTAGCGGTCAGTCCGCAATGCGGCTTCGCCAGCATTGCCCAGGGCAATCTGCTGAGCGAGGACGATGAATGGCGGAAGCTCGCCCTCGTCGTCGAAACGGCGCAGGCGGTTTGGGGAACGGCCTAAGCATCTTTGAATGAGTTAAACCGCCTGATGATCCCCTCCCGCCGGCGGGGGAAGGGGAAATCCGAGCCCTAATCGTCGTCCAGTAGCGAGGGATCGGCGAGCGTCGTGTCCTGACCCACAGGCGCGTTGGCGACCGCGCCCTTCAGCGACAGCTCCTCGCGCCACTCCTCCGGCGGCCGCGCATGCGCGTTGGTGCCGATCTGGTCGAGCCCCCAGAAGATCTCCAGCGAGTGGTTGTCGGGATCGCGGAACTCGACGGCGACCTGGGCGCCCGCGCGCCGCCGGCCCTCGAAGTCGATCTTCACCTGGTGCTTGCGCAGATGATCGCGCGCCCGGATGACCTCGTCGATCGTCGCGACCTCGAAGGCCAGATGGTGCAGCTCGGCATTCGTCGCGTCGTCCTTGCCCTGACCGACCAGCGCGACGCCGTGATGGTCGGCGTTGCAGCGCATGAAGACCATGCCGCCCGGCATCATCGAGTCGGGATAGACGTCGGAGACGCGGAAGCCGAGGACCTGCGTATAGAAGTCGACCGAGCGCTGCAGGTCCTGCACCACCAGCACGACATGGCCAATTTTGGTGATGTTGAAGGGCAGGCCTTGCGGCGGCGTCTTATCGTAGACCGCGCGCACCTCCTCGCTCTTCAGCGCTTCGAAATCGATGAAACCCCTGGGCATCGTCGCTCGCTCCTATGTGGTGCAGCGGGTCTGGCGCGGCCGGCCGCACCCTGCGCCGCATCTGCTCTCCGCAAAAGATACATGGCCGGCCCTGCCGGGTCATGCCTCTCCGCCGGTTCAGCCCTTGGCGGCTTCCGTGGCCGCCGCGACGGCAGCGACATAGTCGTCGATGGTCGGCTCGCCCTCGGGCTTGTAGAAGCGCGCGAGATCGAGGTCGGCGGCCCATTGCAGGCGTCCGGCCGTCGCCCGCGTCATCATCGGCTCGACCCCCAGATCCTCCACCGTCTCGGCCGACGCCCGCATCTCGGCGGCCTGGCGCTTGGCATGGATCGCATAGCGGCCGAGGTAGTAGCTCACCACCTCGTTCCAATCGAGCCCCGGAAAGGTGACGTAGAGCGATTTGACGACCGTCTCCTCGAGTCCGAGCTTACTCGCCGCCAGCATCGACTCGGCATAGAGCGCGGCGAAGCCCTTGATCAGCACGCTCCGCAGCATCTTGGCCGAGCTCGCCGCCCCCAGCTTGGGGCCCGCCACCTCGATCGCCATGCCAAGCGCGTTGAGCGATGCCGCCAGTTCCGCCGCCGTCGGCCCGGCTGCCAGGATCGGCACCGCGGCGCCGAAGTTCGGCACCGTGTCCATCGCCGCTCCCTCGACGAAACGGGCACCGCGCGCCTCCACCAGTTCCGCCGCCCGCGCCTTTTCCTTCGGGGACGTCGAGTTGAGATCGAAATAGGTCTGGCCCTGACGCAAATGGGGTGCGGCGGCCCCCGCAGCCACGACGGTCTGATCGGCCGTCACCGTGGAGAGGATAACCTCGGCATCCTCGACCGCCGCACCGATCGACTCCGCCGCCTCGACCCCCAGCGCCACGGTCTTCTCCCGCTGACGGTCGGCACGGCCGGGATCGTCGATCAGGGTGTCGTAAGCGCTGACTTTGGCCACGCCCGCTTTCAGGAACGCCGCGGCGAAGACCGGACCGGCCTCGCCAAACCCAACAATCGCTATCTTCCGGAACCCCATCCATCCCTCCCGGCATGGGCTTTTCAGTGTCCGCCGCGACCATAATGCGCCCGGCCACGGCCGAACAGACGGGCAATAGGCTTTCGATTTCTCCGGCCGGTATGTTACGGCGAAGCCGGCAGACCGACAGGAGACAACCGATCTTGACGCCCCCGACCCGGCCCGTATCCCATGGCGGCGACCTCGCCGCCGCGACGGCGCGCTTCGGCGAGCCGCGTGAGGGTTGGCTCGATCTTTCCACGGGCATCAATCCGTGCCCGTATCCGCTGCCGCCGCTGTCCGAACAGGCCTGGACCCACCTCCCCCAGCGTGACCGCGAGGCGGCGCTGCTGGCCACCGCACGCCGCGCTTACCGTGTCGCGCCCACAGCGGGGATTGTCGCCGGACCCGGCACCCAGGCGATCATCCAATGGCTGCCGCGCCTCCTGCCGCCAACCAGGGTCCAAGTGCATGGACCTACCTACGGCGAGCATGCCGCCGCGTGGTGGGAGGCCGGCCACACCGTCGCACCGGACGACGACGCGGCGAGTGTTGAAGTGTTCGTCAATCCCAACAATCCCGATGGCCGGGATTGGCCGCACGAAACGCTGCTCGCCGCAGCAGCGCGCTGTGCCGCGGCCGGCGGCTTTGCCGTGGTCGACGAGGCCTTCGCGGACCTCGACCCCGACCTGGGGCTGGGGCCGTCGAGCGGCACGGATGGTCTGGTCGTGCTGCGCTCTTTCGGCAAGTTCTTCGGCCTGGCCGGCCTGCGCATCGGCTTTGCGTTCGGCGACCCGGCGCTGATCGAGCGCCTCGGCCGCGCCGTGGGGCCTTGGGCGGTCTCGGGGCCGGCGCTGGAGGTGGCCGAAGCGGCCTTGAGCGATACCGCCTGGATCGAGGGGACCCGCGCGCGTCTTCGGTCATTGCGTCAGACGCTCGACGGCGTTCTTGGCGATGCCGGGCTCGAGGTCCTCGGCGGCACCGACCTTTTCCGGCTCATCCGATGCGACGACGCCGCGGCCCTGCACGCGCATCTCGGCGCACGGGGCATCCTGACCCGGATATTCGACTATGAGCTAAGCTGGATGCGCTTCGGCCTGCCCGGCGACGATGCGGCTTTCGCCCGCCTGACACAGGCCCTTGCGTCCTTCGAGACGGGCTGACCCTTGGGGCGAGGCGATCAGCTCGCTTCGGCGAGCGACTGGACCTTGTCGAGACCCTGCTTGATCTCGGAGATCAGGAATTCGCCGCGCTTGATCAGACCGCCGCCTTCGGGATCGGGGAAGGCCTTCTTCCACGCCCGCATCTTCACATTGAGCGAGCAAAGCAGCCCGCCAACGGTGGTGTGGTGGCGTTCGATCGCGGTTTTGATCTCGCGGAAGCGATCAGCGCTCAGATTGTCCCACATATCGTTCAGACGGTGATCGAAGACGCCGAACAGCTTGTTCAGCGTGGTCATGAGCCACTGGATCTTGTTTTCCACGAAATCGCAGGCTTCCATAAGCGAACGGTCGCTCTTCAACTGGAAGCTCTCGCGCATCTCTTGAATCGAGGCGAACATCTCGCCGACGATCGGCTCGACCTCATCGAAGCATTGGCGGTAGTAGGACAGCGACAGAAAGATGTCGCCGCAATCGGCCAGGAATGTCGGCAGATCCTCCAGGTGCACATTGAGCTTATCCGCCATGCGGTTCAGCTTTTCCAGCGCCTGTGCCGCATCGGCCGAGCGGAACAGAGCGACGACGTCGGAATACTCCTGAACCGTGCTGTCGTCCTTGCCGTAGATGTTGCGGATCAGCGGACGCGTGAACTCGGTCATGTACTGATTGAGCTCGTCCGTCTTCTTCTTGGAGAGCTTCAGATGGTCGTGATCGGAAACCTCAATGCCGAGCGAGCGCAGCTGGATACGCAGGCTGTAGACATCGAAGCTGGCAAGCTCCTTCAATGCCCGGAGCATGCGCAAATCCGGTCGCGGCGCCCCATCGATCCAGCCGAAATGCGACGGCACGCCGTCGACTTCGAGCTGCAGGCTGCCGGACGCATCGTCGCTGAAGATCTCGATCACGGTATTGAGGCGCGCATTCTTGATCATGCGCGACTTCTGCAATCCACGCGTCTGCAACGGAACGATCGCGAGCGGCAGAATGTTGAGCGAATCGCGGTCGATATCGTCGATCGTTATGGGTTCGGCTGGGCCGTCGTTGGCTGCTTCTGCAGCAGCTTGTCCGTCAGCCATGGCGGGCCTCATATTCAAAACGGTCAAACGGCGTGACACGCGCAGTCATGGCCATGCGCGTATCGGCGACCCCCCCAAGTGAGCCAAAGCCGCAGGTCAACCAGGCCTGAGCTCGATCGATCATCCCACCGGCGTCCGCAATCCGTTGCCCCCGAAACCGGCGGCCCTTGGCGTGGCGCTGGCGCCGTCCGGCGCAGCGGCAGGTTTCGCGGGCGCTGCAGGTGGAGCTGCAGCTGGCTTGGGCGCCGGCGGCGCGGCCGGCTTGACAGCAGGCGCCGCCGGTGGCGCCGGCTGTACGACAGGTGCCGCCGGAGGCGGTGCAACAGGTGCCGCCGGCGGGGCGGCCGGTTGAACCGCCGCGGGCGGTACCACTGCCGGCGCCGCTACGGGCGCAACGGTCGGCGCGGGCGCAGCAGCTTGCGCTCCGGTCAAGCGGTAGAAGCCGCGCTGGCCGACGCTGCTCTCGAAGGCCTTGGAGAGCCCGAGCACCGATTCCGCCCCACCCAGCAGAAGCACGCCGTCAGGCGGCATCATCGTCGCAATCGTATCGAGGATCCGGCCTTTCGTTGGGTCGTCGAAGTAGATCAGGACGTTTCGGCAGAACACGACGTCGAACTTGCCGAGCATGGTGAGATTGTCGAGCAGGTTGAACGGCCGGTACTGCACCATCTTGCGGATCGGCTCTATGATCTGCCACTGCTCGTCGATCCGCTCGAAGTAGGTCAGGAGAAAATTCGTGGGCACGCCGCGCTGAACCTCGAACTGCGTGTAGATCCCCGATTTGGCGCGGTCCAAGATTTCCAGGGACAGATCGGTGCCCAGGATCTCGACGTTCCAGCCCGCGAGCTGGGCTTCCATTTGCTTCAGGATCATCGCGATGCTGTAAGGCTCCTGGCCGCTGGAGGCAGCCGCGCACCAGATCCGAAGCCGCTTGGTCGACTGGCGCGCAGCGATCAGCGCCGGCAAGGCCTCGTCGCGGAACGTGTCGAACATGTGGCTGTCGCGGAAGAAGAACGATTCGTTCGTGGTCATCGCCTCGACGACGTCGGTCAAGACCGTATCGTCGGTGCGGGTCCGCAAGCCCGCCACCAAACCGGGCAGCCCTTCGATCCCATGCTTACGGGCAACCGGCGTCAGGCGGCTCTCGAGCAGGTAGAGCTTGTCGGGCGTCAGGACGAGCCCCGAGCGCTCCTTGATGAGACTGCTCAGGAAATCGAAGTCGGCCGTGTTCATGAGGTCCCCCCTCGTGCGAGCATCGCGACATGCGGCGCCAACTCGTCGAGCGGCAAGACGGCGCTGCATAGCCCATTCGTGGCCACGGCGCCGGGCATTCCCCAGACGACGCTGCTCGCTTCATCCTGAGCAACCACCGTGCCGCCGTTATCCACGACACACTGCGCACCCTTCATGCCGTCGTGACCCATGCCGGTCAGGATGACCGTCAGGATCGCTGGACCGTAGATGGCGGACAGGCTGCGCAGCATCGGATCGACGGCCGGGCGGCAGAAGTTCTCCGGCGGCTCGGACGTAAGCCGCAGGATCGTTGATCCCCCTTTGGCTTCGGCGATCATGTGAAAATCACCGGGCGCCACATAGATCGTGCCGTCTTCGACGGACATGCCGTCGGTCGCCTCGGCGGTAGGCCAGCCGGTGTTCTGCCCGATGTGCTGCGCCAGGATCGTGGTGAATTTGGGCGGCATATGCTGGGTGATCACGATCGGCTGCTTAACCTCCTTGGTCAGCGCGCCGAGGAAGGTGAACAAGGCCTGCGGCCCGCCGGTGGAGCTGCCGATCGCGATGATCCGCGGCTTGACCCGGCTGGACGGGCGCAGGGTGATACTCGGCTTGGGCTTTCCCGCCGCCGACGGAACGGCCGACGGAGCGCCACGGGATGTGCGCGCGCGACGGCGGGCCTGGCCGAGGCTGCGGACCTTTTCCAGCAGGTTGCGGCCGAAATCGTCGCGGCTGTTGATGTTGCTCGATGCTTCGGGCTTGGGAATGTAATCGGTGGCGCCCAGGCGCATCGCCTTCATGCTGATATCGGCATTGCGCAGCGTCAGGGTCGACGCCATCAGGATCTTGACGTCCGGATCGGCCTTCAGGATATGCGGCAGCGCGGTCAGGCCGTCCATCACCGGCATCTCGATGTCGAGGATGATGACATCGATCTCGGTGGTGGCGACGCGGTCGACGGCGCGCTGGCCGTCGCTCACCGAGGCCACGACGCGCAGCCGCGGATCGGCGTCGAGAATGCGTGTGATCAACCCCCGGATGACGGCCGAATCATCGACCACCATGACCCGAACCGCATCATCACTCGGACTGGCAGGCGGCGCGCCGCCGCGGGTGCCCGCGGCCACGGGGTTATGGACGTTTGCCATTAGAGCAGACCAACTTGTGCCAGCTTGGCCTGCATGATCTGGTTGTCGAAGGGCTTCATGATGTACTCGTTCGCCCCCGCCTCGAGCGCCGTGCGGATATTATCCAGATCGGTTTCCGTGGTGCAGAACACGACCTTCGGCTCGCCGCCGCCGGGCAACGCCCGCAACGCCCGCAGGAATTCGATCCCGTTCATCACGGGCATGTTCCAGTCGAGCAGGATGGCATCGGGAAACGCGGCCTCGCAGGCCGTGAGCGCCTCTTGGCCATTCTCTGCCTCCAAGGTCTCGAAGCCGAACTCCTGCAGCATGTTGCGTGCAATCATCCGGATGACCTTTGAGTCGTCGACTATGAGGCAACGCTTCATGATGTCATTCCTTCGTTTCTTCCTCTGAACACCGAACGACCCAACACGTCAGGCGCTGTTCAGCAGCTTGTCGATGTCGTCCTGCGACATGGCCTCGTCGGAGAGCTGCGGGCCCTGCAGCAGCATGTCATCGGTCATCTCGTTGACGTCCGTCGGCGTCTCTTCGGCGCCATCGGATACGTTTCGGGCCTTGTATTCGGCGATCTCATCGCCGAAGGCCGTGATCAGCGAATCGACCTTTTCCTCGATGTCCTTCAGCGCCTTCACCACCTTGGTCACGCGCTGGCCGGTAATGTCCTGAAAGCTGCAGGCCTCGAAGATCTGCATCGAGGCGTTGAAGATCGTTTGCTGCGTGGCTTCATCGATCTCGCCGATGGCGCCCTGGATCGTCTCGGTGGCGTCCATGATGCGGTTGGTCGCATCGGCGGTCTCGGCGACGATCTCGTCGAGCTCGTCGGAGGCGGCAGGCAGATGCCGGTCCTTGACCTCGTCCGGACGCAACGCGGCGATTTCCTGCTTGGCCTGCTCGATGTAGTCGGCCAGCCCAATCATCTTGGCCACGACTTCATTGTCGGAACTCGCCAATTCCTTGCGCGCAGCATCCATGATGCCGGCGACGACCGCGCTGACCTCCTCGAGCGGCACCGTTCCCGGCTCGGCCTTTTGCAGCTCAAGGAGCCGCTTGGCGAGCTGTTCCTGATCAAGGCTTCCCGACATCATCGGCCCCTAAAAATCTCCGATCACGGAGACCAATTTGCTTTTCAGGGTGTTCGCATTGAACGGCTTGACGATGTAGTTGGAGACGCCCGCCTTCTTCGCGACGATCACGTTCTCCGTCTTGCTCTCCGCGGTCACCATGATGAACGGGATGTGCTTGAGCTTGTCGTCGGCGCGCACCTCGCGGAGCAACTCCAACCCCGTCATCAGCTCCATGTTCCAGTCGGACATGATCAGGCTGTAGTCGCCCGCCCGAAGCTCCTGCAGCGCGGTGACGCCGTCGGTCGCTTCGTGGATGTTCGTGAACTTCAGCTGCACGAAGATATTCCGAAGAATGCGCAGCATCGTCACATAGTCGTCGACCAGCAGGATTGGTCGGGTGATGTCGAATGCCATAGTTCACTCCGTCGTTTCGTCACATTCGCCCGGCCGATCGGGAGGCCGCGCACCGAGAGGTCAAGCCGCCTCCGCCCCGTCGAGATCGAGCAGACGCGTAATGTCCAGGATCACCAAGAGCTGTTCGTCGAGGCGGTAGATGCCGTCCGCAAAACTGCGCCACAGCGGATCGAGCGTGGCCAGATTGGCCTCAATCTTGTCGTTCGGGACGTTGACGACGTCGCCGATGGTGTCGATGTTGAGGCTGTAGAGCTCGTTCTGATACTCGACCACAACGCTCATGCCCTCGGCATCTTCGTCACGCGGCGGCAGCGCCATGCGCTGACGCATATTGATGGCGGTGACGATGCGGCCGCGCAGGTTGATAAGGCCGGCGACAACCGGATGGGCCATCGGCACGCGCGCCACCGGCTGCGGCGCCAGCACGTCCTGGACCGACAACACGGGAATTCCGAAGAGCTGATCGGCGATCGTCAGCGTCACCAGCTGGGTGGTCGCCCGCTCGGCTTGGCCGTCCGCATGGGCTCTGGCAGTTGTCGTCTCGGTCATGCGACTTTCTCCGTGGGAACGTCAGCGTCTTCGCGCCGGAAATCGCGGTTGAGGCTGTCGAGGACTTTGTTGCGGTCGAACTTGGCGACATAGTCGTCGAAGCCGACGGCGCGGCCGCGCTCGCGATCCCGCTCGCTGGCACGCGAGCTCAACGCGACCATGGGAACATCCTTCCAACGCGGATCGCTCCGGACGTGCTCGGCAAACTGGAAGCCGTCGGTGCCGGGCATCTCGATGTCGCTGATGATGACGTCGAAGGCGGCACCGTCATCGCGCATCCGCAGGGCATCGTCGGCGCTGTTCGCGGTGATGACCTCGTAGCCGGCGACCGAGAAGAGTGGCGCCATCAGATTGCGGAAGAAGGGGCTGTCATCGACCAGCAGCATGCGCTTGCGCGCGCCCTCGCCCGAGCGGTCGTCCTCGGTGGCCTTGAACCAATCCGGGAAGGCCTGCGTCAGATAGTGTCCGACATCGAGCACGTCGGTCGCCTTGCCGTCGATCACGGCGGTGCCGACGAGGCCCGGCTGATCGGCGGTCAGCTCGACCTTGAGATTCTCTTCCACGATGTCGACGATCTCCTCCACGACCAGACCGGCGGCCCGGTCGCCCTCTTGGAAGACCAGCAGGTTCTTCTGGCCTTCGGGCGAGATCGGGTTGCCGTCGGTGGCGATCAGCGGCATCAGCCGGTCGCGGTACTGCACCATCGCCGCGCCATGCGCGAACTCGATGCGCGAGCCTTCGATGATCTCGAGGCGCGAGACCAGCGCCAACGGAACCGCCCGCAGCTCCGAGCCGGTGGCCCGGAACACGAGCAGCGCGACGCGCTCCGCACCGGTATTCCCAGCGTCCTGGTCGGCGTCGCTGGTATCGTCGCGCGGCACATCGACGGCGCCGGCGGTGGAGGCGATGCCGTTCACGTCGAGGATCATGATCACGCTGCCATCACCGAGGATGGTGTTGCCCGAATAGATCGGGATCTGGCGCAGGATCGGCGCCACCGGCTTGACGACGATTTCTTCCGTGTCGAAGACCCGGTCGACGATCAGTCCGAAGATGAACGTGCCGACCTGGCTCACGACGACGTAGCGCTCCGAGATCTCCGAGCCGATTTCGCCCTCGACGCGCAGCTTCTGGAGCTTCGGCAGATCAACCAGCGGCAGCAACCGGTCGCGCAGCCGCAGCACCGGAACGTCGTTGATCGTCTCGATGCGGTTCTCCGAATTGTCGGACACGCGCACCAGCTCGAGCACGCCGATCTGGGGAATGGCGAAGCGCTCGCCGCCGGACTCGACGATCAGCGCCGAGACAATTGCCAGCGTCAGCGGGATGTTGATCTTGAAGCGCGAACCCTTGCCGGGCTCCGAGGTGAGCTCGACGTTGCCGCCGATCTTCTCGATGTTGGTGCGCACCACGTCCATGCCGACGCCGCGGCCGGAGACGCTGGTGATCTTCTCCGCCGTGGAGAAGCCGGCCTTGAAGATGAACTGCGTGATCTGCTGGTTGGACATCTCCGCCAGCTCGGCCTCGGTCGCAAGCTCCTTGGAGAGGATGTTCGCCTTCACCTTCTCGATATTGACACCGCGGCCATCGTCGGAGATCTCGATGATGATGTGCCCGCCCTCGTGATAGGCATTGAGCGTGATCATGCCGGTCTCGGGCTTGCCTGCTTCCAGCCGGCCCTCGGTCGTCTCCAGGCCGTGGTCGGCAGAGTTGCGCACCATATGGGTGAGCGGATCCTTGATCAGGTCGAGCACCTGGCGGTCGAGCTCGGTCTCGCCGCCGAGCATCTTCAGCTCGATCTTCTTGTCCATTTCGAGTGCCAGATCGCGCACGATTCGCGGCAGCTTGGCCCAGGCGTTCTGGATCGGCTGCATGCGCGTCTTCATGACGCCTTCCTGGACGTCGGTGGTGATGTGGTTGAGCCGCTGCAGCGGCACCTTGAATTCGCTGTCGTCGCGGCCGCGCACCATCTGGAGGAGCTGGTTGCGGGTGAGCACGAGCTCGCCGACCAGCGTCATCAGATTTTCAAGCAGCTGCACGTTCACGCGCACCGACTGGGCCGCGATCGAGGATTCCTTGTGCTGCTTCGGCTCGCCGGCCTCTGCCGCCGGCTCGGCCGGTTTCTTCGGCGGTGCGGCAGGCGCCTCAGCGGCCGGTGCGGGCGCTTCCGGCGCCGGCGCGGGCGCCTCGGAAGCTACCTGCGGGCTGGCGGGCAGCCCCTCGGTCGCAACGCCGCTGCCATCGGAAGCCTGCGCCGTACCGCCTGCCCCTGCGGCCGCTACTTCATCGAGCAGCTCCTGGGCGACCGGGAAGCCGCCGTTCTCATCGGTGGGAACGCCGGCGTCCGCGGGGCCAGCCGCGGCGACTTCATCGAGCAGTTCCTGGGCAACCGGGAAGCCGCCATCCGCGTCCGTCGGAACGCCGCCATTGCCGTTGTCACCGCCGGTCGCGGCCTCGAACTCATCGAGCAATTCCTGGGCAACCGGGAAGCCGCCATCCGCATCGGCCGGCGGCGCGTCGGCGGCGGGCGCTTCGGCAGCCGGGGCTGCGGGCACGGCGGCAGGGGCCGCATCGCCGTCGGCGATCGCGCGCAGCTCGGCGATCAGGGTGCTGTCGTCGCCGGCCGGCTCGCTGCCGGTCTCTTCCAAGCCGGAGATGATGTCTTTGACCTGGTCGATCGCCTTCAGAATGAGGCTGACCGCCTGCGGGGTGACTTCGAGGGTGCCGTCGCGGAACAGGCCGAGCACGTCCTCGCCGGCATGGGTGACTTTTTCCAGTCGCGGCAGACCCAGAAAGCCGCTGGTTCCCTTGATCGTGTGAACGAGCCGGAAGATGTCCTGCAGGATCGCCTTGTCGCTGGGGTCCTGCTCAAAGCGGACCAGCTCATTGTCGATCACCGCGAGCGCTTCTGACGTTTCGGTCAGAAATTCTGTCAGCAGTTCATCCATTCCAGCCACCTATGCCTTTCACTCTGATGTCCTCGCTCACGACCAGCGCCGCACGCGAAGGTCCGAAGACATCGCCCGGCGCCTGCGCGCCGTCATGATCACCCCGCTCCGGCGACGCGAAATATCCACCGGAGCCTTACCGTCCGCGCATTTTCCACCCATGCGTCGGCACCCTGGGTCGGAGCGCCGGCGTGATTTCGATCTATCTTCCATAAGAGGACTCGATCCCCCCGGACGGTCTCAGAACGATCCGATATGCGCTGAATAAGGTTGAGATTCAGTAAAATGCCGGGAATTCGAC
>CAZBRE010000015.1:0-3659 GCA_964494065.1 uncultured Alphaproteobacteria bacterium | reverse complement strand
TTGCTGTCAAACGATGTTGAGACGTTGGCGACCCATGGCTGGCCCGAGATGACCTCGATCTACCAGCCCGCCTTCGAGGCCGAGCTCGATGTCCTGGCAAAGAGCCTGCCCGGCGTGGACGTCTTTCAGGGCCATACGGTCGTCGGCCTTGCCCAGGACGACGACAAGGTGACCGCGACCACCGAGGATACGGACGGCAGGCAAGCGACCTTCGAGGGCCGCTATCTGATCGGCGCCGATGGCGGCAACAGCTTCATCCGCGAGAGCCTCGGCATCGCGATGGAGGATCTGGGCTTCGATCAGAACTGGCTGGTGATCGACGCCAAGGCGAAGCGGCCGCCCCGCCCCGATCTGCCGCTGCTGCGCCAGTTCTGCGAGCCCGAGCAACCCGGCATGACCATGCAGATGGGCCCCGATCACCGGCGCTGGTCCTTCATGATCTTCCCCGATGAGACGCCCGAGGACGCGGTCAAGCACGAGAACGTCTGGCAGCGCCTGCAGCGGCGCGAGGGCGGCACGCCCGACGAGTTCGAGCTCATCCGCGTTGTTTCCTATAAATTTCAATCACTTCTGGCCGAACGCTGGCGCGACGGCCGGATCTTCCTCGCCGGCGACGCCGCGCACCAGATGCCGCCTTTCCTTGCCCAGGGCATGTGCTCGGGCTTCCGCGACGCCTACAACATCGCCTGGAAGCTCGACCTCGTCCTGAAGGGGCTCGCCGGGCCCGCTTTCCTCGACACATATGAAGCGGAGCGCGGGCCCAATTCGCGCGCGACCATCGTGGAAAGCCTGCGCGTGGGCCTGAACGTCAACGAGCGCGACCCCGACAAAGCCCGCGCCCGCGACGAGCAATTGATGGCCTTGCAGGCCGCCAAGGACCGCGGCGAGATGCCCAAGGCGCTGATCGCCTTCCGTGTCCCCGGCTTCGAGGAGGGCTTCGTCGCCCGCGGCAATAGGTCCGGGAGAGCCAAGGGCGCCGGCGACGTGTTCGGCCAGGGCCGCGTCGCGCGGAACGGCGAGGACGGCCGCTTCGACGACGTGGCCGGTCGGGGCTTCATGGTGATCGCGCGGAACGGCGATCCGGCCGACGCGCTCCCGGCGGCGGATCGCGACTACTGGCAGGCCTTGGGCGGACGTTTCCTGCGCATCGGCGACGGCCCCGACGAGCTCCGCGATACCGAGGCGCAGATTTCCGGCCTGATGGACGCCTATGGCTGTGACGTCATCGTCAAGCGCCCGGACTATTATCTCTTCGGCGCCTGCCCAAGCCTCGACGACCTGCCCGGGCTGCTGGCCGAGCTACGCAGCCAGCTCGGGGCCGTCGCCTAGCCATACCTGTCGATCAGGTGCCAGTTCGGCGCGACTGCCTAGTCGCGCCGATCAATCAAGTGAACATAGGAGCCGACGACCGAGCCGACCCGGCACCCTGCCGGACCGGCATCCTCGCCGCGCGCGTCGCGGCAATCGAAGAGCGGGGCCTCGTCATCCTCGTGCGACGCGCTGGCATAGTGGAACTCGTGGCCGCGGAAGCGCCCGCCCCGGCCCCCAAGGACGCAATCGCCCATCAGTGTCACCTCGCGGTAGCCGAGATGGAGCCGCGGCGCGGCAAAGGACGTCTCGACCGGCAAAAGTCCCGCCATTTCATGGGGTTGTCCCTCGCCGTCCACGAGCACCCGCCCGAGCACCATGTATCCGCCGCACTCGCCGTAGACCGCAGCGCCACGCCCGGCGGCGCTTCGCAGCCCCTCCAGGAAGCGCGCATTGCCGGCCAGCGTCCCGGCATGAAGCTCTGGATATCCGCCAGGCAGATAAACGGCGTCGGCATCGGCAGCCGGCGCTGCATCGGCGAGGGGCGAAAAGAACGACACCTCCGCGCCCGCCGCCCGCCAACCGTCCAGCACATGCGGATAGGCGAACGCGAAGGCCCGATCGCGCGCCACGGCAATCCGCTGGCCGAGCGGGTCTACGGCCACGCTCCCACTTTTTCCCGGTGTCCGCATCGGCCGGGCCAGCGCGATCAGCCGGTCGAGATCGAGATGCGTCTCCACCGCGGCGGCGGCCCGCTCGATGAACGTTTCCAACGCCGCGTGCTCCGAGGCCTGCACCAGCCCCAGATGGCGTTCGGGCAGCGCCAAGCCCTCGTCGCGCGGCAAACACCCGAGGAGCGCTTCCGGCCGGTCCTTGCAGGCCGCCTCCAGCGTGCGGGCATGGCCCTCGCTGCCGACCCGATTGAAGACGACGCCCGCCACCTCGAGGCCGCGCCGGAAGGTCGAAAAGCCGTGGATCACCGCCGCCGCCGAGGCCGCCTGCGCCCGCACGTCGAGAACCAAAACTATTGGCAGATCAAGGCGTTTCGCCACATCGGCGGTCGAGCCGGTGCCGTCGGGCGCACCGTCGAAGAGCCCCATCACCCCCTCGCCGACGACGATGTCCGCGCCGCCCGAGACCTGTCCGGCGATCGCCGCCACAGTCGCCTCGCGCATCGCCCAGTCGTCGAGGCTGAGGCAGGGCCGGCCGCTCGCCACCGCGTGGAAGGCCGGGTCGATATAGTCGGGCCCGACCTTGAACGAGCCGACCACAAGCCCGCGCCGGCGCAGCGCCGCGATCAGGCCGAGCGTGACCGTGGTCTTGCCGTGGCCCGAGGCCGGTGCCGCAACAATGAACCCCGGGGCCGATTTCGCCGAAGCGGTCGTCATGCTGTTCGTTCATCCCGCATCGCTACGAAGGACGCGACAGACTAGCCAGCCCACCCGGTCCTTGGATAGTCTGATCCGCAATGACGAAGGCCGCAAAAAATCCAGAAGAATCAAAGGGCGACGCGCTCCGCCGCGGCTGGACCACGGGCGCCTGCGCCACCGCCGCGACCCGCGCGGCCTATACCGCGCTCCTGACCGGCACGTTCCCCGATCCGGTCGAGATCACCTTGCCGAAGGGCCAGAAACCGGGTTTCGCACTGGCGACGCACAGTTTGGGCATGGACGAGGCGAGTGCGGGCATCGTCAAGGACGCCGGCGACGACCCCGACGTCACGCATGGCGCGCTCGTCGTCGCCACCGTGCAGCCCGGCCCCGTCGGCAGCGGCGTCACTTTCCTGGCCGGCGAGGGCGTCGGCACGGTGACCCGCGCCGGACTTCCCCTGCCCGTCGGCGAGCCCGCCATCAATCCGGCCCCGCGCCGTATGATCGAGGAGACCGTGGCGGCGCTGGCACGCGAGCACGACGCGCCCGGCGATGTCTTGGTCCGGATTTCGATCCCCGGCGGCGACGCGCTTGCGGCCAAGACATGGAACCCGCGCCTCGGCATCGAAGGCGGGTTGTCCGTGTTGGGGACGACCGGTGTCGTCGTACCCTTCTCGTGCTCGGCCTGGATCCATTCGATCCATCGCGGCATCGACGTCGCCCGCGCGGCCGGTCTCGATCACATCGCCGGCAGCACCGGCTCGACCTCCGAAGCCGCGGTGCAGGCGCTCCACGACCTGCCCGAGATGGCGCTGATCGACATGGGCGATTTCGTCGGCGGCATGCTCAAATACCTCCGCAAACATCCCGTCGCGCGGGTCACCGTGGCCGGCGGCTTCGCCAAGATCAGCAAGCTCGCGGCGGGTTTCCTCGATCTCCATTCGGGCCGCAGCACCGTCGATTTCGAGCGTCTTTCAAAGA
>CAZBRE010000014.1:44847-50925 GCA_964494065.1 uncultured Alphaproteobacteria bacterium | reverse complement strand
GCGCGCGGGGCGGAGATGCTCTCGATCATGCTCGGTCTCGGCGTGGTCAGCCGCATCGCCTCGGGCTTCATCGCCGACAAGATCGGCGGCGTCGGCACGCTGATCCTGGGCTCGATGCTGCAGTGCCTGGCGCTGATCTTCTATCTGCCCTTCGATGGCCTCACCTCGCTCTACATCGTTTCCGCCCTTTTCGGCCTGGCCCAGGGCGGCATCGTGCCGAGCTATGCGCTCATCGTGCGCGACTACTTCCCGGCCCGCGAAGCGGGCGCGCGGGTCAGCCTCGTCTTCATGGCGACGGTCATCGGCATGGCGTTCGGCGGCTGGCTGTCGGGCGAGATCTACGATCTCACCGGCTCCTACCAGGCGGCGTTCCTCAACGGCATCGCCTGGAACCTCCTCAACATGGCGATCGCGCTGTGGTTCGTGCTCGGCCGCCTGCAGCATCGGGCGCGGATGGCGCAATAGCGGCCCAAACAGCCGACGGCGTCACCATCCGCCCCTCCGGACCGTCATTGAAGCGTCCCAGCATTGCCATGATTTTCACACAATTCGCTGCCACAACCCCGCCTGCGCCCCGTTGCAGCCAGTTTCCTTGAAGCCCGGGCACTCGTTTTCTCACCGCTCCGGCATTGGCCAACGGGCCGAATCAAACTCAGGAGTACCCCCATGACTATCGCTCGAAAGACGCTCGTCCGCGGTATTGCGGCGGCATCCGCCGCCGTTCTGATCGCGCTCGCCGCCCAGCCCAGCCAGGCACGTAACGGCGTGAAGGTCGGCGTTCTGAAGTGCAACGTCGCCGGCAATGCCAGTTTCGTGTTCGGCTCCAGCCGCAAATTGAGCTGCGTCTACACGCCGACCGGCAAGGGCCGGCCCGAATTCTATAACGGCCGCATCAACCGCTACGGCATCGACATCGGCTACATCACGCAGGGCACGATGCTGTGGGCCGTCTTCGCGCCGGCCAAGACCGTGCGCAGCGGCGCGCTCGCCGGCGACTACGGCGGCATCACCGCCGATATCGCGGCCGGTTACGGCGTCGGCGCCAACGCGCTGCTCGGCGGCTCCCACAAGAGCATCGCGCTGCAGCCGCTCAGCATCGAAGGCATCAAGGGGCTGAACATCGCCGCCGGCATCGCCTCGATCAATCTGCACCGCGCCGGCCGCTAGGTCGCGCCGCGACGAGCTACCCCGCAAGCAATTGCGGATCGTATGGGGCGGGTCCACAAGGACCCGCCCCTATCATTTGAGCGCCCGCCCCTTTCGTTTGCGCAGTTGCCCGGAGCCGACCCCACGCTCAAGATGCGCGGTTGACCGAAGCAAGCGCGGGTATCCGGCCTCATGCAAGTCATCGTCCTCGGCGGCGGCGTCATCGGCGTCACCGCCGCCTACTATCTGATGGCCGACGGCCACGAGGTGACGCTCGTGGAGGCGCGCGAGGGCGTCGGCCTGGAGACCAGCTTCGCCAATGGCGGCCAGCTCGTCGCCAGCCATTCCGAGCCCTGGGCCTCGCCGGCGACGCTGAAGCTCATGGTGAGATGGCTCGGCCGGCGCGACGCGCCGATCATCCTGCGCCTGCGCACCGATCCGGCGTTCCTGGCCTGGGGCCTCCGCTTTCTGCTTAACTGCACTAATGCGCGCACGGCGGCGAACACTGCCCGCAACCTTCGCCTGGGGCTCGCCAACCGCGCGTTGATGGCCGAGTTGCGTGCCGCGACGGGCATCGCCTATGACGGCGCGCAGACGGGCACGCTGACGCTCTTCCGCGATGCGGCCGCCTTCGACGGCGCCGCGCATCACGCCGAAGCGCTGACCGCTCAGGGCTGCACGATCGAGGTCGCGGACGCCGCCCGCACCATTGCCCTTGAGCCCGCGCTCGCGCATCTCGGCAATCAGATCGCCGGCGCGTTGATCGCGCCCGACGACGAGCTCGGCGACGCCCACAAATTCACCGCCGCGCTTGCCGCGCATTGCGCTGCGCAGGGCGTGACGATTCGGTCCGGCACGCGCGTCACCGCCATCGAGGCCGACGGCGACCGCATCGCGCGGGTGGCGACTGATCGCGGCGCGATCGAGGGCGACGCGTTCGTGCTCACTGCCGGTCCGTGGAGCACGCGCCTCGCACGGCCGCTCGGCCTCCGCCTGCCGGTGATCCCGGTCAAAGGCTATGCGTTGACCGCGCCGATCGCCGACCGGGCCGCCACGCCTCGCCACGGCATCACCGATATGGCGAGCCGCGTCGTGCTGGCGCCGCTGGGCGACCGGCTCCGCATCGTCAGCACCGCCGAGTTCGCGGGATTCGATAGTTCCCTCAACCACCAGCGCCTTGCGCTGATGGAGGAGACCGCCCGCGCGCTGCTGCCGGGCGCGGCCGACTACGCCGCGGCGGAGCCGTGGGCCGGTCTGCGGCCGGCGACGCCCGACAATGTTCCGATTCTGGGCCCGACCAAGTACCGCAACCTCTGGCTCGACACCGGGCACGGCACGCTCGGCTGGACCCAGGCCTGCGCGAGCGGCCGGCTGGTCGCCGATCTGATCGCCGGGCGGGCGCCCCCATACGACTTTGGGCTCGATCCTGACGGACTCACCCTGGACCGATTCTAGCTGCGAGACAGTCGAGACAGTCGAGACAGTTGGGACAGGTGAGACGGTTTTGGGACAGGTTCGCCGTGACACACTGAGACATATGGGACAGGCGAACGAACGAGGCCCGTCTTACGGACAAACGCTTAAGCGCGGTAGGCGACCTTGGCGTGGTCCTCTTCGAGGCCGACCGGGTCCTGGTGGATGATCACCTCGGCGTTCGGAAAGGCCGCGCGGATCTCCTCCTCCACGGCATCGGAGATGTCGTGCGCCTGCTCGACGGTCAGCTCGCCGTCGAGCTCGATGTGCAGCTGGATGAAGGTGTCGGTGCCCGAGCGGCGCGAGCGCAGATCATGAAACGCGTGCACCTCGGGATGCGCGAGCACGATCTCGCGGATGCGCTTGCGGTCCTCGTCCGGCAGTTCGCGGTCCATCAGCATGTCGAGCGAGCTGCGCGCGATGCGCCAGGCCGAGATCAGGATGTAGCCGGCGACACAGAGCGCCAGCACCGGGTCGACCCATTGCCAGCCGAGCCAGGCCGTCGCTGCAAGCGCGGCGATGACCGCGCCATTGACCAGGAGATCGCCCACGTAGTGCAGCGAATCCGCGCCGATCGCGACCGAGTCGGTCTTGCGCACGACGTAGCGCTGATACTGCACGAGCACCAGGGTCAGCACGATCGACAGCACCATCACCGCGATGCCGACGAGCTCGCGCGTCACCTCGTGCGGCTGGAAGAAGCGCCGCACCGCCTCGACGACCAGCAGGCAGGCCGAGCCGGTGATGAAGGCCGCCTGGCCGAGCGCCGCCAAGGCTTCCGCCTTGCCGTGGCCGAAGCGGTGCTCGCGGTCGGCCGGCACCAGCGCGTGATGCACGGCGAAGAGCGTGATCATCGAGGCGACCGCGTCGAGCAGCGAGTCGATGAGCGTCGACAGCACTGCCACCGAATCGGTGACGATCCAGGCGCCGAGCTTGGCCACGATCAGGATCACGGCGACCGAAACCGACGCGTAGGTCGCCGATTTCATCAGGCGGCCCGCCCCGTCGCGGTCCATGGCGGCCGGCTCGCTCATTGCCGATTACTCCCTGCCAGACATTGCCGGCCGAGCGCCCGCAATCGCGCGCGGTTTTCGGGCGAGATCGTTCGTGGGTCGAGATCGGCGGTCGCAAGCTCGCGCCGGACTTGGTTCAGCATGCACTGACAATAAGCAGCGCAGGCGCTCGCGGAAAGCCCTCCGCGCACGCAACTCCGCCGGCAGGCCGCCGTAAAGCTGCGGGCATAGGCGGCCGACTGCACCGCGTTTCCCGTCCACCAAGCGGTTCCCTGTGGCAGGGTGAGCGCGGCGATGCCCGCCATCGCCAGGAAGAGCACCGGCTGGTGCGCCATATAGACGAGCAGGCTGTACCGCCCGGCGAAGGCAAGGCCGCGACCTGCAAGCGCGCCGGGCTTGCCCGCGGTGTCCGTCGCCGGCAGCAGGCGGCGCAGGCGCGCCAGCGCCATGCCGAGAAGCACCACCCCGAACCACGGCACCAGCGGCACGAAATCGCGCGAGGCCGGCGGGGTCTCGCGAAAGCCGATCCAGCCGAGAAAGGGCGTGTCGAACGCCGGAAAGCTGAGCGTGCCGGCGGCGATCACGGCCACGCCGGCCAAACCGGTGACGAGCCAGGGCAGCCGCAGAAACGCCAGACCGAGCAGGCTCGACACGGCGATGCAGTGAAGCACGCCGAAGACGATCAAATGTTGCGGAAAGGCGAGCGCGCTCGCCAGCGTGATGAGCCCCGCGCAGGCCGCGATCAGGAGGAGGCGCCGCCAGAAGCGCCGCGCGCGGAAGCCGTCGCCATGGGCGAGCACCAGCCCGACGCCGACGAGCAGCAGAAACGAGCTCAGGATCGCGTAGCGGAACCAGTCCCAGCCCCAGCCGGCGAAGAAGCCGCGCGGCGCTAGCCCGAAGAAATCGGCGTCCCAGGCCGCGTGGTAGACCACCATCATCGCGATGGCGAGGCCGCGGGCGATGTCGAGCGCGGCGGATCGGGGCTGGTGAGCCGTCGTCAAGCCCGCCCTCGCCCGGCCCACGCACGCACGGTCACGGGAATAGCCGCTCGGTGTCCCAGCCGGTCTCGGTGCGGTGATAGACGATGCGCTCATGCAGCCGGAACCTGCCCTCGCGCCAGAACTCGATATGCTCGGGCGCAATCCGGAAGCCCGACCAGTGATCGGGGCGCGGCACCTTGCCAAGGCCGAACTTGGCGGCGAACTTGGCGACCGATTTCTCCAGCCCGTGGCGGCTTTCCATCGGCCGCGACTGCGCCGAGGCCCAGGCGCCGATCTGGCTGCCGCGCGCCCGGCTGGCGAAATAGGCGTCGGCCTCCTCGTCGGAGACCAGCGCAGCCTGGCCCTCGATGCGGATCTGCCGGCCGAGCGACTTCCAATGCAGCACCACTGCCGCGTGGGGGTTGGCGGCGAGCTCGCCACCTTTTCGGCTTTCGAGGTTGGTGTAGAAGACGAAGCCGCGCTCGTCGATGCCGCGCAGTAGCACCATGCGCACCGACGGCCGGCCGTCCGACGTGGCCGTCGCCAGCGCCATGGCCGCGGGCTCGGCCGGCTCCGACTTGTGCGCCTCGTCCCACCACTCGCGGAAAAGCTCAAACGGGTCCTGGTCGCCAGCCGCCATATCCTGGTCTCATTCCATCCGTATCACGGGCTTCAGATCTTGATCTTGGTATTGATGTTGGCGGTTTTACCCGGAACGGGCCGCCTCGTAACCCCCTGTAATGCCGCGGTAGGCAAAGGGATGCCGCTTCCCACCCCGGCGTAAAAATGGATACCTCTGATTGATCAACCGCCGCAGGATCGCATTCATCGGCTGAATTCCCGCCCCAGGGCTCTTTAAAGGCGTTGCGGCGACGCCATCTAACGAAGTTAGGGGCAGGACGATGAGATAAGCCCGCCGAAAGCTGGGCGGGGGCCCGTCGACGGCTGGACGGGCCGACCATGAGCCAACTTGGGACTCACGCGTATCGAGAGGCGAATAGAGAGATGCAAGCACTGAAGTACTTCACCGTCCCGGTCGTCGCGCTGTCGCTGGCGGCATGCCAGGGCGCCGGAAACAAGGAAACCATCGGCACGCTCGGTGGCGCCGCCGCGGGCGGGCTCATTGGCTCGCAGATCGGCTCCGGATCGGGTAAGGCCGCCGCGATCCTCGCGGGCGTCCTGATCGGCGGGCTGATCGGCAACCAGATCGGCCGCAGCCTCGACGAGCAGGACCGCCGCTATGCCGCCCAGGCCGCGCAGCGCTCCTTCGACGGGCCTCCGGGCTCGACCTCGTCGTGGCGCAACCCGGAATCGGGCAACCACGGCACCATCCGCCCCACGACCGGCACCTATGCCGGGCCCAACGGGCGTCCCTGCCGCGACTTCAACCACGAGATCACCCTGGCCGACGGCCGCCGCGAGGTCATTCGCGGCACTGCCTGCCAGAACCCCGACGGCAGCTGGGA
>CAZBRE010000014.1:42449-44747 GCA_964494065.1 uncultured Alphaproteobacteria bacterium | reverse complement strand
GCGTCGTTCGAGGCGATCAGGTCGTGCAGACGCAGCGCCCAGGACGGCGCATCCTTTTCCACGCCGCTGCCCGGCGCCACGTTGAGACCGAGCGCGGCCACGAGATCGTAAAGCGTGGTGGACCTGAGGTCGCGCGCGACCAGCAGCTTGTCGTCGCTGGCGCGGGCGAGAAACCGCGCTGCCGAGAGTTTGTCGATCAAGGGCGCCGCGCGGTCGAGATCGGTCGCCGCCGCTTCGGCAAGGTCCTCCACGACGTAGGCCTCGCCGGCGACGTGCCCCGCGCGCGCGGCCGCCAACAGACCGAGCGCCAGGGTGATGGCGTCGGCGGGCTTGAGCTTGATGTGCTTGGCGCGCTCGCGATGCCGCCGCCATTCCGGGATCGCCGCGGCGAGCTCCGCGCCCACCAGCACCGCGCACCAGGTCACATACATCCAGATCAAAAAGAGCGGCATTGCCGCCACGGCGCCGTAGATCGTCTCGAAGGACGGGAAGTTGGTGACGTAGAGCACGAAGAGGAATTTCAGGATCTGGAAGAGCACCGCCGCGACCAGCGATCCCGCCAATGCGTGCCGCCAGTCGACCCGCCGGTTCGGCATGATGATGTAGATGAGCGCGAAAGCGATCACGGAAAGCAGGAAGGGCAAGAGCCGCAGGAAGAAACCGACCGGGCCCTGCAGGATCTCGATCTTCAGCACTTCCGTCGCGGTGAAGATGTAGCTCGAGACCGCGAGGCTGCCGCCGATGAGGAGCGGCGTCAGTGTCAGGATCGCCCAGTAGGTGAGGAAGCGGACGCCGAAGCTGCGCGATTCCGATTGCCGCCAGATGACGTTGAAGGCCTCCTCGATGGTGCTGAGGAGCATCAGCGCCGTGATCACCAGGATGATGATGCCGACCGCGGTGAGCTGGCCGGTATTGGCGACGAACTTGGTGATCTGCTGGCGCACGATCTCCGAGGCGGCGGGCACGAAATTCTGGAAGAGGAATTTCTGTAAGGTCTCCTGCGCGCCCTCGAAGACCGGAAAGGCGGAGAAGGCGGCGAGGCCCACCGCCACCAGCGGCACGATCGACAGAAGCGTCGTGTAGCTGAGCGAGGCCGCCACCGAAAGGCAGCGGTCCGCGACGAAGCGCCGGCAGGTATAGAGCGTCACGCTGCCGAGATTGCGTGCCGTGCGCACGAGCCCGCCGTCATCGACGATCTCGCGCGCGGGCTTTTTCTCGGGATCGGTCGGTGTCTCGTTCATAGGGCGTGATCATAGACGCTCGGCCGGGCCGGGCGAATGGTCGCTTGGACGCGGCTTCCCGGTCCATTTGCTCGCCCCGGGGCATGGTGTAGGATGCCGCGCGACTCCCGGCGACAAAATCAAAGGTCTAAAATGACGGCAAGCGGCGGCCTGATGGACGGCAAGTGCGGGCTGGTGATGGGCGTCGCGAACGACCGCTCGATCGCCTGGGGCATTGCCAAGACGCTCGCCGACAACGGCGCCAAGCTCGCCTTCACCTATCAGGGCGAGCCGCTGGAGCGCCGCGTGCGGCCGCTCGCCGAACAGGTCGGCGCCGACCTTCTGCTGCCCTGCGACGTGACCGACGACAAGAGCCTCGACGAGGCCTTCGCCGCGATCGAGAAGACCTGGGGCAAGCTCGACTTCCTGGTCCACGCGATCGCCTTCTCCGACCGCGAGCAGCTGAAGGGCAAGTACGTTGCGACGACGAAGGACAACTTCGTCCAGACGATGCTGATCTCCTGCTATTCCTTCACCGATCTCTGCCGACGCGCCGCGCCCTTGATGTCTGAGGGCGGCAGCGCGGTCACGCTCACTTACTTTGGCGCCGAACGGGTGATGCCGCACTACAACGTCATGGGCGTGGCCAAGGCGGCGCTCGAGGCGAGCGTGCGCTACCTGGCAATGGATCTCGGCGGCGACGGCATCCGTGTGAACGCGATCTCGGCAGGTCCCATCCGCACGCTGGCGGCGGCGGGCATCGGCGACTTCCGTTACATATTGAAGTGGAACGAGTACAACGCGCCGCTCCGCCGCAACGTCACCATCGAGGATGTCGGCGGCGCCGGGCTCTACCTTCTGTCCGATCTTTCCAACGGCGTGACCGGCGAGGTCCACCACGTCGATTCCGGCTATCACATCGTCGGCATGAAGGCGGTCGACGCGCCGGATCTCACTCCGGCTTAGCCCATGCCCGGTAACAGCTTCGGCCAGCTCTTCCGCTTCACGACCTGGGGCGAGAGCCACGGACCCGCGATCGGCTGCGTGGTCGACGGGGTGCCGCCGGGGATCGCGCTCG
>CAZBRE010000014.1:40116-42349 GCA_964494065.1 uncultured Alphaproteobacteria bacterium | reverse complement strand
GTGGAGATCGGCGACGGCTTCGCGGGCTCGATGCTGCCCGGCGAGGAGGCGCATGACGAGATGGAGATGAAGCGCGGCAAGGTCGCCTTCAAGACGAACCGCGCCGGCGGCACGCTGGGCGGCATCTCCACGGGCCAGGACATCGTTGCGCGCATTGCCGTGAAACCGACGAGCTCGCTCCTGATCCCGCGCCAGGGCGTGACCAAGACCGGCCGGGAAGTCCCCGTCGTCACCAAGGGCCGGCACGATCCCTGCGTCGGCATCCGCGCCGTACCCGTGGCCGAAGCGATGGTCGCCACCGTGCTCGCCGATCACTGGCTACGCTTCAAGGCGCAGTGCGGATAGCACCGGACCTCTCCGTCCACATCATTCCCGCGAAAGCGGGAATCCGGAAATCACAGGGCTGGAGCCTTTCCGGCTTCCCTGGACTCCCGCTTTCGCGGGAGTGACGGTCAACGTTTGGGAACAGGCAAACGACCTACGCCGGTGTCACCGGCTCCACCGGCGGGCCCTCGGGCGGCGGCGCTGAACGACGGCGGCCGCCGAAGAGCGTGCTGGCGAACTGTTCGGCGCGGGCGAGGCGCTTGTCGAGCGCGGCCATGGTGCGCGAGAGGTCTTCGGTGTCGTCGCGCAGCCAGACCCGCAGCGTGCCGAGATAGACCGCGAATAGGCCCTTGGTCTTGATCGCGCCCGCCGGGCCGCTGGCGCTGACGCCCACCGATTCGAGCGTCCAGGCCATCGAGCGCAGAAGCCGCGCCGCACCACAGAGCATCGAGACCGGTCCCTCGGCGCCGTCGCGCAGGATGGCGGCGATGCCGTCGCGCTGGGGCTTCATCGCATCGAAGCGGCGCATCAGCGCATCGAAGAGCCGGTCCTTCACGCTCTCCTCCTCCTCGGGCGGCTCCACGCCCGCCAGCACCATCTCGTCGATGGCGCTCGTATAGGCGGCGAGGATCGCGTCCTTGGAGGGATAGGCGTGATAGAGCTCGGCGAGGCTGACCTTCGCCTCGTCGGCGATATCGGCCAGGGTGACGTGGCGCCAACGCAGCCGCGCCGCCAGCGTGAACGCCGCCTGGACGATCGGATCGGGGCCGTCCGCCTTGCCTTTGCTTGCGGCTTTCGCCATGGCTCGTCTCCTTCGCCGGTTCGAAAAAATCTTATATCACAGTGCGATTCGCGAAACACGAGATCGCACCGCATTGTGTCATTGATGTGACCGGGGGGTGTGACCCCTTTCGTGCGTGATTCGCGGTGAGGTGCCTGTCGCATCCCCCGCGGCACCGCAACGGAAAGGCGTTCCTTTCGCGCCCGCCTTGTGCGATTGTGCGCGTGGGGCGAGGATTGGGGCGATGACCGAAAACCCCGAACGACGCAGCATGACATTACGGCCATCGGCACAGCGCGGACGCGCGCGGAAGGACTTTCCCGCGCTGTTGACGCGTGAGGAAGAAGCCGATCTCGCCAAGCGCTCGGCCGAAGGCGACGACGACGCGCTTGCGCGCCTGATCACCAGCCATCGCCAGTTCATCATCAAGATCGCGCGCAAGTACAAGAATTACGGCCCGCCGATGCAGGACCTCGTCCAGGAGGGCATGGTCGGCTTCATCCAGGCGGTGCGGCGCTTCGACCCCGCGCGCGAGGCGCGCTTGTCGACCTACGCGATGTGGTGGATCCGCGCTTCGATCCAGGACCACGTGGTACGCTCCTGGTCGCTGGTGCGCGTCGGCACCACGGCGACGCAAAAGGCGCTCTTCTTCCGCGTGCGCCGGATGATGGCGGACCTGAAGCTCGGCGCCGATGCCTTCACCGAGGAAGCCTGCCAGGCGCTCGCCCAACGCTTCGGCCTGCCGCTCAAGGACGTGCTCGCGACGGTGCGGCGCGCCTCGGGCCTCGACCAGTCGCTCGATCGGCCGGTGGCGCGCGCCGAGAGCCCGTCGGAGCGCAACGAGAGCTGGCTCGACCAGCTCGCCGACGAGGCGCCGGATCCCGAAACCCACGCCGCCGAGGCGAGCGAGCGGAAATTCTGGCAGTCGCTGATCGAGCGCGCGCTGGGACGTCTCGGCCCCCGCGAGGCCTTCATCATCCGCAACAGGTACATGAAGGACCGGGTGCCCACCCGCGAGGCGCTCGGCCGCGAGCTCGGCATCTCCAAGGAGCGCGTGCGCCAGCTCGAAACCCGCGCCATGGCGAAGCTGCGCAGCCTGCTCGGGCCGATGCGGCAGGGGGTTGGGCT
>CAZBRE010000014.1:3542-40016 GCA_964494065.1 uncultured Alphaproteobacteria bacterium | reverse complement strand
TCACGCCACCTCGATCACCGTGCCTTCGGTCATGCGTTCGAGCTCGCCGGGGGTGAGCGGGAAGACGGCGCGCGGGGTGCCGGCGGCGGCCCAGATGCTCTCGAAACCCATCAGATCGCAGTCGATATAGATCACCGGCGGCTCGATATGGCCGATCGGCGCCACGCCGCCAATGGCAAAGCCGGTGCGCGCGCGCACGAAATCCGCATCCGCCTTGCCGAGCGCCTCGCCCAGATGCGCTGCGACCTTCGCTTCGTCGACGCGGTTGGCGCCGCTGGTGATGACGAGGACGGCGCGGTCGCTCGCTTCTGCGCGGAAGACGATCGACTTGGCGATCTGGGCAACCGTACAGCCGCAGGCTTTGGCGGCATCGGCGGCGCTGCGCGTGGTGTCCGGCATCTCGCGGACTTCGTTGTCGAAGCCCAGCGCGGTCAGCGCGTCCTGAACCCGTTGGGCGCTGGCCGGAAGCGTAGAGGATGGGGTCATCGGCGGCTGTCCCTCTCAACCTCCGCCACGCATCGCTAAGCCCGGCGGATCAGTTCGCGAGTTCGCGCGAGCGCTTTGTGGCCGCTTCCACCGCACGCACCATCAAGGCGGCGAGCCCGCCCTTTTCGGCCATCAAGACCTCGAGCGCCGCCTGGGTGGTGCCGCCCGGGCTGGTGACGTTGACGCGGAGCTGGCTTGCCTCTTCGTCCGACTGGCGCATCAGCTCGCCCGCCCCGGCCACGGTCGCGCGCGCGAGCTGCATCGACAACGCCTCGGAGAGGCCGGCCGACACGCCCGCCGCCGCCAGCGCCTCGGTCAGCAGAAACACGTAAGCCGGGCCCGATCCAGAGACCGCGGTGACCGGATCGAGCAGCGCTTCCTCCTCGACCCAGGCGACCTCGCCCACCGCGTTCAGGAGGGCGCCGCAGAGCGCGCGCTGATCGGCCGACACATTGGCGTTGGGACAGGCGACCGAGATGCCACGGCCGATCGCGGCCGGCGTGTTCGGCATGGCGCGTACGATCGCGGCGCCGTCGCCCAAGGCGGCCTCGAACCCGCCGATCGTTTTGCCCGCGGCGATCGACAGGAACACCGTGCCCGCGCCGGCATAGCGCGCGTATTGGGGCGCGGCCTCATCCATCATTTGCGGCTTGATCGCGAAGACCACCACGGTCGGCGCGAAGTCGCGGCCGATGGCGGCCGGCTCGGCGACGAAGCGCGGCGAGGGCTCGGGCAAGGCACCGCCCGCGGCGGGCTCGACCACGACGATGTTGGCGGCGGCCATACCGCCGGCGAGCCAGCCCTCGAGCAAGGCGCTGCCCATCTTGCCGCAGCCGACCAGAAGCAGCCGGGCTCCGCCTAGATCGGACGCACCAGAGGCACCCGTGGCGCCTGCAGCCCCTGCCGCCGCCCCGCCCGAAGCCATGGCATCAGGCCTCGCCGACGGTGTCGATCAGCGACGCGGTGATCGCGTCCGACGGATCCTTGCCGCCCCAGACCACGAAGTGGAAGGCGGTGTAGAAGCGCTCGCATTCCGCCAGCGCAATATCGACCAGGTCTTCCAGCTGCTCCACGCTCGCGCCGTTCGCACCGCGCAGCAGCACGGTGTGCCGGAAGGTCGGCGAATCGTCGCCCGAGGCGAGGTCGAAATGGCCCAGCCACATGCGGCCGTTACAGATCGCCAGCAGCTCGTAGATCGGGCCGCGGCGCGCCTGGCCGACCTTGAGATCGGTGAAGCACGAGAAATGCATCGCGCTCAAGTCGGCGCTCCACGAGAAATGAAGCTGGTAGGATCCCATCGAGCCCTTGCAGTCGACGAGCAGCTCGTCGTTGCTCGAGCGGTCGAACGGCCATTCGTTCGCGGACAGGATCTCTTCCAGGAGGTCGAGTGGGTTGGTTGCGTTGTGGCTCTCAACGAGCGCGGTCGCCATCTTCAGCCCCTCCTTGGATGTGCCGCCGCCGATGGGCCTGTCACAGCCACGGCGTGACGGCCGGCGTCGCTCGCTGTTCCACATCCCCCAGATGGTTGACCGGTCCGCTGCTCCGCGACGTACAACCGATATGTTGTGGCCCGAGGACGCCTATACGCTACCCAAGGTAGGAAGCCACAGTCGCGAGTCGGCTGCAAGGGGATTTTGACGAATAATAGCGGTTATCCCCAAGATTTTGGGGTATCCGCAACATATTGGTAACAGCGCCGGTGCTGTTCCATTATTTTGTGTGTTGGGAAGCGTTAGCTCTTCTTTGCCGAGTCCCGTTTGTGCGGCTTGGCGCCGCCGGCCTTGAGCGCCTCGATCTCGGCGCGGAGCTCGGCGATGGTCGCGGCCATCGTCTCCTGCTCGGTGCGGGCCTTGGCAGCCATGGCTTTCACCGCCTCGAACTCCTCGCGGTCGACCAGCTCCATATCGCCCAGCGCGCGCTTCAGGCGCTCGCGGACCAGGGCCTCGACCTCACCGCGCAGACCCGTGGCGGTGCCGAGCGCGCCGCTGGCCACGCGCGCCATGTCGTCGAGGATGCGGTTGCGCGTCTGCATGGGCGTCGGCCTTCCGGTTGGCATGCGATTCGGGCGATTCAGGCGGTTCCGGCGGATTATGGACGCCCGTGCCCCAGCCGCGCAAGGCGGCGCGCCTTGCGGCCGTTCCGCGCGGCTCCTATAACCCGAAGCATCGTCGAACGTGGGCATCGTCGATGCCACCACTCAGCACCATCAGGGCGGGCCAGCCGTGTCCTTAATCGTCGTAACCGGCGGCGCCGGGTTTATTGGATCGAACCTGGTCGCGGGCCTCGAAGCGACGGGCGAGCACGAGATCGTCATCTGCGACCGCCTCGGCACGGACGAGAAGTGGCGCAATATCGCCAAGCGCGAGCTCGCCGACATCGTGGCGCCGGAGGACCTGCTCGACTATCTGCGCGCGACGCCGCGGCCGGTCGCGGCGGTTTTCCACATGGGCGCGATCTCCTCGACCACCGAACGCGACGCCGATCTGATCGCCCGCACCAACGTCACGCTGCCGCTGGCGCTCTGGGACTGGTGCACCGACAACGGCGCCCGCTTCATCTACGCTTCCTCCGCCGCGACCTACGGCGACGGCAGCCAAGGCTTCGACGACGACGGCTCGGTGGAGGGGCTCGCCAGGCTGCGGCCGCTGAACGCTTACGGCTGGTCGAAGCATGTCTTCGACCGCCGCGTGGCGCGGCTGGTGGCCGAGGGCGGGCTCACCCCCCCGCAATGGGCGGGCTTGAAATTCTTCAACGTCTACGGGCCCAACGAGTATCACAAGGGCGCGATGCGGAGCGTGGTCAACCAGATCCATCCGCGCGCGGCGGCGGGCGAGTCGGCACGGCTCTTCAAGTCGCACCATCCGGATTACGCCGATGGCGGACAGTCGCGCGACTTCATCTGGGTCGGCGACTGCGTCGACGTGATGCTGTGGCTGCTCGATACGCCCGACGTCTCGGGGCTGTTCAATCTCGGCACCGGCAAGGCGCGGAGCTTCGCCGATCTGGCGGCGGCGACCTACCGCGCTCACGGCCGCGAGCCCGCGATCGAGTACATCGACACGCCAGAAGAGATCCGGGAGAAGTACCAGTACTTCACGCAAGCGCGCATGGAGCGGCTGCGCGCCGCCGGCTACGACGCGCCCTTCACGGAACTCGAGGACGGCATCGCGCGCTATGTGAACGAGCATTTGTCGCAAGCCGACCCATATCTCTGATAGCTGGTCTCTGATAGCTGGTCTCTGATCGCTGAACGCTGATTTCTGAATTCTGGATGTCCGAAATCCTCGCCGTCATCCCCTACCCCGCGATCGACCCGGTCGCCGTCCGGCTCGGACCGATCGCGATCCGCTGGTACGCGCTCGCCTACGTGATGGGGCTGCTCTGCGCCTGGTGGCTGGTGCGGCGGGTCGGCGCGGGCCGCGCCGCGATCATGACCAAGCGCGACGCCGACGACATCCTGATGTGGGCGACGCTCGGCGTGGTGCTCGGCGGACGGCTCGGCTACGTGCTGTTCTACAAGCCCGGCTATTACATCGAGCATCTGAGCGAGATCCTGAGCCTGTGGCGCGGCGGCATGTCGTTCCATGGCGGCATGCTGGGGGTGATCCTGGCGGCGATCCTGTTCGCCCGGTCGCGCGGGCTCAACATCTTCTCCGTCGGCGATCTGGCGGCGCTGGCCGCGCCGATCGGGCTCTTCTTCGGCCGCATCGCCAATTTCATCAACGGCGAGCTGTGGGGCCGGCCGAGCACGGTCTCCTGGGCGATCATCTTTCCCGATCCGCGCGCCGGCGGTGTCCCGCGCCATCCAAGCCAGCTCTACGAAGCGGCGCTCGAAGGGATCGTGCTGTTCACGCTGCTGCTGCTGGCGATGCGCTTCCTCGGGTCGCTGAAGCGGCCGGGCGAAATCGGCGGGCTCTTCCTCATGGGCTACGGCATCGCGCGCATCACCGCGGAGTTCTTCCGCGAGCCCGACGCGCATCTGGGCTTCCTCTTCGCCGGTGCGACGATGGGCCAGCTCTTATCATTGCCGATGATCGCGGTCGGTGCCTGGCTGGTCTGGCGCGCGCGCCGCAAGGCCAACGCCCCGGCGTCGCCGATATCCCCGGCATCGTAGGGCGGCCGGGGCGAAATGATGGCGGCAACGGGCGAGGCGCATCTCCGCGCGCTGATCGCCGCCGAAGGCCCGATCACCGTGGCGCGGTTCATGGAAGAAGCGCTCGGCCATCCCGAGCACGGCTATTACCGGACCCGCGACCCGCTGGGCGCGGCGGGCGATTTCACCACGGCGCCCGAGATCGCCCAGGTCTTCGGCGAACTGATCGGCGCCTGGTGCGCGGTCGTCTGGCAGCAGGCCGGCCGGCCCGATCCAGTGATGCTGGTCGAGCTCGGGCCCGGACGCGGCACGCTGATGGCCGATGCACTTCGTGCGATCGCCAAAGTGGCGCCAGCGTTCGACGCCGCGGCGGAGCTGCATCTCGTCGAGACCGGCCCCGCCCTGCGCGCAGCCCAGGCCGAAGCGCTCGGCACACGGCCGCGCTGGCACGACGCGCTCGGCGAGGTTCCCGCCGGGCCGACGATCCTCGTCGCCAACGAGTTCTTCGACGCGCTGCCGGTGCATCAGCTGGTGCGGCGGGGGTCGGCCTGGCACGAACGGCTCATCGCCCTCGACGCCGCGAGCGGCGGCTTTCGTTTCGAGGTGTCGGCCGCCGCTTCGACGACCGTTGCGCCGCCCATCGATGCCGTTGACGGCAACATTGTCGAGGTGAGCCCGGCGCGCGAGGCCTCCGCCGCCGCCGTCGCCCGGCGCATCGCGACCCATGGCGGCGGTGCGTTGATCGTCGATTACGGTCACCGCACGAGCGAAGCCGGCGACACCTTGCAGGCGATGCGCCGCCACGACCACGCGCCGGTGCTCGAGACGCCCGGCGAGGTGGACCTGACGGCCCATGTCGACTTCGCTGCCCTCACCCGCGCTGCAGAGGGCGTCGCGGCTTATGGCCCCGTGGACCAGGGCCTCTTCCTGCAGCGGCTGGGGATCGGGGCGCGGACGCAGGCCCTAGCTGCTGCCGCGCCCGACGATGGGCGGCGTCAAGCGATCGAGAGCGGCACGGCACGGTTGACCGAAGCGCAGCAAATGGGCTCCTTGTTCAAGGCGCTGGCGCTCATACATCCCAATCAGCCGCCGCCCCCCGGATTCGAAACGGACCAACCGCTATGAGCCAGACCCCGGAACCCGTCGAAGCCGGTGCCCTCAAGGCCATGGCAAAGGTGCGCCACGGCTTCTTCACCCGGCACGGCGGGGTGAGCGAGGGCATCTACGCCACGCTCAACTGCGCCCTGCGCTCCAAGGACGATCCCGCGCATGTCCGCGAAAACCGGCTGAGGGTGGCGCATGCGGTGGGCGTCGAGCCCGATCATTTCGTTTCCGGCTTTCAGGTCCATGGCTGCGCCGTGGCGACGGTCTATCAGCCCTGGAGCGTCGCCTCGCGGCCTGAGGTCGATGCGCTGGTGACCAAGAAGAAGGGCGTGGCGCTGGGCGTCACCATCGCCGATTGCGCGCCGCTGCTGTTCGCCGACGAAGAGGCGGGCGTGATCGGCGTCGCCCATGCCGGCTGGAAGGGCGCGCTCGCCGGCATCGCCGAGGCGGCGGTCGAGGGCATGGAAAACCTCGGCGCCGAGCGCGAGCGCATCGTGGCCGCGGTGGGTCCCTGCATCGGGCCGGACTCCTACGAGGTCGGGCCCGAGTTCCGCGACAAGTTCCTGGCCAAGGACCCGGCGAACGCCCGCTTCTTCAAGGACGGCACGCGCGCCGAGCATCCGCTGTTCGATCTGCCGGGCTTTGTCGAGGCGCGGCTTGCCGCATTGGGGCTCGCTGCCGTCGAGGTAGCCGGGATCGACACGCGCCCCGACGGCTCCGACTTCTTCAGCTACCGCCGCGCCTGCCTGAACGAGGAGCCCGCTTTCGGCCACAACATCGCGGCCATTGCGCTGCAAGATGAACCCAAGGGGTGAGCAACGGGTGGTCCTCCGACGTCAACAATCTCCCTCGATGAAACGCCGCCAGGGGCAGATGAAAAGGGAAGCACGGTCATGAGGTTATCGGTCATCGTCACCATCTTGGCGGGTCTGGCGGGAGTGCTGGGTTCGACAGGCGCGGGCGCGTTTCTGATCGAACCGTTCCGGCCCGGCGGGGCCAGCGTCGTGCTGACCGGCACGGACATCCGCATCATGCGCCAACAGACGCTCGCGCTGCTCGATCGCGGCAGCCTCGGCGAGATCCGGGAATGGAGCAACAAATCCAGCGGCAATTCCGGCACGATGCGGCTGATTACGATATTCAAGCCGAACGGCGCCGCATGCCGGCGTGTGCGGCATGTCGTCAAGTTCAAGGGCTTGAAAGACACGCAAAGTTTCGTTGTGCGCTACTGCCAGGTGAACGGGGTCTGGCGCAACGCGGCACAATGACCGCCGTGCGCCACGGCCGGGCGATGGCGATTTAGCGGCATTGCCATGGCGATCCATTTCAGCGTTTCCGAACTCGCCGAGCGCCGGGCGCGGGCCTGCGCGGCGATGGCGGCACGGGGGCTCGATGGTCTGCTGATCTTCCGGCAGGAGAGCATGTTCTACCTGACCGGCTACGACACCTTCGGCTACGTCTATTTCCAGTGCCTTTATCTCGGCGCGGACGGCACGCTGACCTTGCTCACCCGCGCGCCGGATCTCCGCCAGGCGCAGCATACGAGCATCATCGAGGACATTCGCATTTGGGTCGACGCCGAGGGCGCGAGCCCGGCCCAGGCGCTGCGCGACGTGCTGGAGAGCCATGGCGCCCATGGCAAGACACTGGGCGTCGAGTGGGAGGCTTACGGCCTCACGGCGCGCTCGGGGCAGATGCTGACGGCGGCGCTCGACGGATTTGCGGCGCTGGAAGACGCATCAGACCTCGTCTCGCGATTGCGCGTGGTGAAGAGCGAGGCCGAGCTCCGCTATGTGCGCCGTGCGGCCGAGCTGGCCGACGATGCGCTGGCCGAGGCCGAACGCCTGGCCGGGCCCGGTGCCTTCGAGGGCGACATATTGGCGGCGATGCAGGGCGCGGTCTTCCGCGGCGGCGGCGACGACCCGGCGAACGAGACGATCATCGGATCAGGCCGCGATGCGCTGCTCTGCCGCTACTTTACCGGGCGGCGGCATCTCGACCCGCAGGACCAGCTCACGCTCGAATTCGCCGGCGTCTACCGGCACTACCATGCCTGCCTGATGCGCACGATCCTCATTGGCGAGGCCTCGCCCGAGCACCGCGCCATGCACGAAGCCACCGTCGCGTCGCTCGAGGCGGCCAAGGCAGCGCTTGTGCCCGGCGCGTCGATCGGCGACGTGTTCGACGCCCACGCCGCCGTGCTCGACGCGGCGGGCTATGAGAAGCATCGCTTGAACGCCTGCGGCTATTCGCTGGGGACGACCTTCGCGCCGAACTGGATGGACTGGCCGATGCTCTACACCGGCAACCCGTTCGAGGCGGGGTCGGGCATGGTCTTCTTCATCCATATCTGCATCTTCGACAGCGAGCGCGGCCGCGCGATGACCACGGGGCAAACGGTCGAGGTGACGCAGGCGGGCGCGGTTCCGCTCTCGACGGCCGCGCTCGATCTCGTGGTGAAGTAGCAGGCGGGCGCGATGCCCTACCTGATCCTCTTTCTCCTCGCCTGTCTGCTGGGCGTGCTGGCGATGTGCGTGGCGCTCTAATCAGGATTTACTTGCACGGTCTTCGCGTTATTTCCGCGGCTTCCGCTTGGGCCGGCGCAACAGCTCGCCGCCGCAATTCGGACAAATGTCGTCCATCTCGTGGGCGCAGGGGCCGCAGAAGGTGCATTCGTAGGAGCAGATGAAGGCCTCGCCCATCTGGTCGAGCGGCGCCTCGCATTTCTCGCACTCCACGCGCATTTCCAGTCCCACGACCGCCTCCCCGCCCCGCCTTGCCGATCCTTCGCGATACATGGGCGGCAGTATAGCGCGGAGCGACGCTTCGCGTTAGCTTCGCGGCGCGCATACCGTCGAGCCTTGAGGACCTGCACCGCCGCCATGACCGCCGCCGCAAAAACCGCCACCGGCGGACTCGTCGGCTGGATCGACCGCAACATCCTCGAGCTAGGGCGCGAGATGCGGGTCTCCTACCTGCCGCCGCTGATGGTCTACATGGCGGCGGGCGTGTCGGGGCTGACCGCCATCGTCGGCACCTTTTTCGTCAAGGACTATCTGGGGCTTTCGGCGGCCTTCCTGGCCGGTCTCGCCTTCTGGGGAGGGGTGCCGTGGTTCCTCAAAATGCCGCTCGGCCATCTGGTCGATCTGATGTGGCGCTGGAAGGCGGCGCTGGTCTTCTTAGGCGCCGCGCTGATCGCCGCCTCATTCCTCATCATGTACGGCCTCATCGGGCACACGAAGATGATGGCGGCGATCATGCCGGTGCCGGCCTGGTACGTCCTCAGCTTCCTCCTCGCCCCGGTCGGCTATGTGGTCCAGGACGTGGTCGCCGATGCGATGACGGTCGAGGCGGTGCCGCTGGTCGACGAGGAAGGCCGGCCGCACGGTCCGGCGAAGCTCAAGCTCATGCACACGACGATGCAGACGCTGGGCCGGGTCGCCATCATCGGCGGCGGGGTGATCGTCGCCGCCCTCAACATCTACATGTTCTCCGGCGTGAGCGCGCTTTCCGCCGCGCAGAAGGCGGTCATCTACACCGACATCTATCTGCTGGCGCTCGCCATCCCGGTCGTCTCGGTGCTGGGCGTGGTCCTCGGCATGGCCTCGGTGCGCCGGCGCGCCGCGCGCCTCCGCCGAGAGGGCTTCGACGAGGAGAAGATCCGCGCGCTGGTCTACGTCCAGGAGGACACCGAGACCAAGCCCAACTGGATGATCCTCGGCGGCAGCCTCGCCTTCGTCGCCTTCACCATCGCGATCGGGCTCGCCGAGGTGCCTTTCGCCAAGGAGGTGATCTTCGTCGGCTCGATGGCGATCATCATCTTCCTGATGACCAAACTGCTGGCGGCGCTCACGCCGGAGGGGCGGCGCATGCTGGTCGGCACCGCGATCATCATCTTCGTCTACCGCGCCATGCCGACGCCGGGGCCGGGCCAGACCTGGTGGTTCATCGACGTGCTCGGCTTCGACCAGGAGTTCCTGTCGGTGCTGTCGCTGATCTCCTCGGGGCTCACGCTCGCCGGTATGTTCATCTTCCGCCGCTTCATGGCCGAGCGCTCGATCGCCTATATCGTGGGGTTCCTGACCGTCATCTTCACCGTGATCGGCGTGCCGATCCTGGGCATGTTCTACGGCCTGCACGAATGGACCGCGCGCATGACTGGCGGCGTCATCAATGCGCACTTCATCGCCGTCGCCGATACGGCAATCGAATCGCCGCTGCAACAGATCGCAATGATCCCGATGCTGGCCTGGATCGCCAACAACGCGCCGGCGAACCTGAAGGCCACCTTCTTCGCGGTCATGGCGTCCTTCTCCAACCTGGCGCTCTCGGCCTCGCAGCTCGGCACGAAATATCTGAACCTCATCTTCACGGTGACGCGCGAGGTCAAGGACCGCACCACCGGCGCCGTCAAGGTGCCCGAGGACTACACCGAGCTCGGCTGGCTGATGATCTCGGCGATGGCGATCGGGCTCGCGCTGCCGCTCCTGACCATCGTGATCGTGCAACGCACGCGGCTGCGCACGACGCAGTAACGCGGCTAGCCCCGCAACGCGTCGTACCGCGCGAGGCTCTCCGGCGGCCAAATCTTTTTACGGTCGTAGTATTCGGCCATCACCGGCACGTCGTCCGCCAGAATCAGCCACGGCACCTTAGAGCGCGTGAAGATGTGGATATCGGGCGTGATGCTGCCCGGATCGTCGAGCGTGCCCGCCCGCACGAAGCGGATCCGCTCACCCACCGGCATCGCATAGTTGCTCCAGAGCGCGACCCGGCACTGCGGGCAGCGGAAGATCTTCTGCCCCGCGCCGCTCTCCGACGGCGTGTTCACGAGCTCCACATCACCGTCGAGCAGCGTGACGCGGTCCGTTTCGATGAGCACGTTGAGCGCGAAGGCCGAGCCGGTCTCGCGCTGGCACGAGCGGCAATGGCAGCAATGGACGAAGATGGGCGTGCCGGTCATCCGGTAGCGCACCGCATCGCAGGCGCAGCCGCCCTCGCGGATCTCGTCTCGATTGTCGGTCATGAGCGGTGTCCCGATTTCAATTGAATGCGCTGACATAACAGAACCGGCCCGCCGAACGTAACGGCGAGCCGGTCCCTTGCCGGTACTTGGAGAGGCTTCAGGCCCTGGTCGCGACGATCTCGGCATATTCGCCCGGCACGCGCATCGAGCCGTCGGCCGCGGTGTCGTAGCGCGCAACCGTCGCCAGAAGATCGGCGTGCAAGGCTGCCTGTCCGGCCTCGTCGAGGGCGAGAAAAGCCTTGTGGACGGGGCCATAGTAAGTGCGGAAGTAGTTGGCGAAATGGTCGGGCGAGGGATAGCGGAAGACGAACTCCTTCGTCGTGAAGCTGATATCGGCGTGCGGCCCGAAGGTGGCATCGACCCATTCGCGGTGGCCCCAGAGCGCCGGCGACTTGACGCCGGCGGGCGGGGCGACGTGGCTTCCCAGCGTCTTGAAGAGCGCGCCGATGAAGCCGTCGGGCGTCCAGTTCGCCAGGCCGATCTTGCCGCCGGGCTTGCAGACGCGGATGAGCTCGGCCGCGGCCTTGTCCTGGTCGGGTGTGAACATCACGCCGTAGGTCGAGACGGCCGCATCGAAAGTGCCGTCGCCAAAGGGCAGGTTCTCCGCATCGGCGAGCTGGAAGGCGACGTCGAGGTCTTCGGCCTCGGCGCGCGCCCGGCCGCGGCAGAGCAGCGTGTCGACATAGTCGGTCGAGGTGACATCACACCAGCGGCGCGCGAAGGCGAGGCTCGCATTGCCGTTGCCGGCGGCAACGTCGAGGACGCGTGAGCCGGGGCGCAGGTCCATGGCCTCGGCGAGGGTCTCGCCGACGATCTGCAGGGTGGTGCCGATCTTGGCGTAGTCGCCCGAGGACCAGGCGGCATTCTGCTTGGCCTTGATGGCCTCGTAGTCGGGCGCGTCGGTGAGCGTGGTGACGGCGTTCATTGGGCTTCTCCTTCAAGCTTGGGGCGGCACGGGGATGTCCCCGCGAACTGTCCGGACCATGCCGGAGAGCGTGTTTGCAAGCTTGAGGGAGATCTGAGGATAGCCTGGATTTTTGCTGGGGAATCGCCGGGGGCAGGCATTCGAAATGCAAGCCAGGGGCTCGTGGTCTTCCCCTCCCCCTCTTCAGAGGGGGAGGGTTAGGGAGGGGATGCGGTCAATCGAGCATGCGCGCGACGATCGGGCATCCCGCACGGCTGCGAGACACCCCCTCCCTGCCCTCCCCCTCTGAAGAGGGGGAGGGTGAATTAATTCGCTTCCGTCCCGAAAAATTGGACGCTGGATCAACCGTCCTTGAGGGCGGCGCGGATCTCGGCGGCGGTGGCGAGGGTGCCGCCGAAATCCTCGATCATGGCGACCGCGTGCTCAACCCATTCGAGGTTCGACCAGGGGCTGCCGAGGGGCGCGTCCTCGAGGCCGACGCGGATATGCCCGCCGCGCGCCAGGACGGGCTCGATCAGCGGCCGGATATCGACCGCGAGGCCGGCGACCATCCATTTGGCGCCCGGCTCGACGTGCTGGAGAAGCTCGAGGTAAGCCTCGAGCGCGTAAGGCTCGGGCGGAAAGCCGAAGGCGAAGCCGTCGGAGAACATGAAGCGGTAGATCGGCGCCGGCATGCGCGGATGGAGATGCGCCAGATGCGCGCCCTGGCGCAGGAAGCCCGGCTCGTAGATCGCGTAGCTCGGATGGATGCCGTGGCGTTCGGCGATCGCGAGCCCCGCGCGGATATGCTCGTCGGGATTGGCGTAGAGGATACCGTTCTCGCCCGCGGTCATCTGATCGAAGCCCGTGATGTTGACCGAGCCCGGATCGACCACGGTCCATTCGAGGAGACCGCGTTCGGCCAGGTCCGCAACGGCGGCGTAACGCTTCTTGCCTGAACCGCTCGCCGCTTCGGGCGAGAACGGGATCGTCGGATAGACGATCGCATCGACGCGTGCGCGGATGCCCTCGATGATGGCGGCATAGATGTCCGGATCGTCGCGCTGCTGACCGGTTTTCTCGTCGTAGGCGTGGAGATGGACGACCGCCGCGCCCGCCTCGGCGCAGCGCACGCCCTCAGCGACGATCTCGTCGACGGTGATCGGAATGCCGGGCTGGCGCGCCCGCGACCACGGCCCGTTGAGCGCAACCTCGAGCCAGGTCGGGCCGGCCACGACCTTAGAGCCCCATTTGCGCGAGCATGAGCTTGGTGACCGGACTGGCGGGATCCATCAGCTCATTGCCGGCGGCGAAATGGTCGAGGCCGGGGAGATCGGTGGTCGCGACCTCGACGCCGTGCTCTTTCAGGGCTGCAATATACGCCTTGCTCTGGTCGTGGAAGCCGGGCGGGTCGTTCTCGCCGTAGGCCACGATCACCGGGCATTTATGCACCGGCAGATTGAAGAGCGGCGAATTGCGCAGCGCCGCGTCCTCGCTCAGCTGCAGCCAGTCCTGGGGCTCGGCGAGGCGGATCGGCCGCATATCGTAGATGCCCGAGAGCGCGGTCGCGCCCTTGATCACGTCGGCCGGCAGGCCGTACTCGCCGGCCCAGTCGGTCGCCAGCATCATGCCGACGAGATGGCCGCCCGCCGAATGGCCCGAGATGTAAAGCCGCTCGGGGTCGCCGCCGTGCTCTGCGGCGTTGCGGTAAGCCCAGACGACGGCCTCGCGGCACTGCCGCACGATCACGTCGAGATGGACGTGCGGCGCCAGCGAATAGGTGTTGACCATGACCGTGGCGCCGGCCGGCGCCATGGCGAGGGCCACGAATCCGTTCTCCTCCTTGGTGAGCAGGCGCCAGTAGCCCCCATGGATGAAGAGGTTGACCGGGCCGGGGGCGGACTGACCGGGGGCGCGGAAGACGTCGAGCACCTGATCCGTGTGGACCCCGTAGGCGACGTTGCGCGCACCCTCCAGCGTCTCGCGCGCGCGGGCGCTGTTCTCGTCGAAACCGCGCAGGTAGCTGTCGAAGTCGGCCACCGAGCCGCGCGCGTCATAGGCCGCGCGCAGGGAAGCGCTGTCGTAGTCGCCCCAGACCTTGTCGTTCATTGTGTTTCTCCTGCCCTTCGCTCTATTTCATTTTTGTCATCCCGGGCTTGACCCGGGATCCATTCGGTCTTGCAAGCGGCTCCGGCGGTATCGACCCCGGATCAAGTCCGGGGTGACAGTGGGTGTGGTAGCGAGATCAAAGCGACGTCCCTCAGCCCTCCGCCGCAATCGGATCGCCCTTGGCTTTCAGCGCCTCGAACTCCGCGTGCAGGTCCTTCATCTTCGCAGCCGCTTCGGCGGCGAAAGCGTCGCCGTCCCAGCGCCGCTGCTCGCCGGCGCGGTAGGCCTCGGCGTTCAGCGCGTAGAGCCAGGCGTTGAAGCGGTTGGGCACGTAGTTATTGCGCGTGCGGATAACCTTGGCGGGCGAGCCGACGACGATAGAATTGGCGGGCACCTTGGTGTTTTCCAGCACCAGTGCGCCGGCGCCGATGATGGAATTGGCGCCGATCTCGACCCCGTCCATCAGCGTGGCAGCAATGCCAACGAGCGTATTCGGACCTAACGTGCAGCCGTGCAGGATGGCGCGATGCGCGACCGAGCAGTGCTCGCCGACGATCGTGCCGCTTTGCGCGCCGACATGGATCATCACGAAATCCTGGATATTGACGCTCTCGCCGATATCGACCTCGTAGTTCTCCGCCCGGATGACGACGTAGGGCCAAAGCGAGGCGCGTGTCCGCACCCGCACCTTGCCGTGAATCAGCGCGCTCGGATGGATGAAGGCCGGATCCTCGAAGGTGACGTCCGGTCCGTAAGCGGCGGCGTCATATGTCATCAGAAGGAGGGGGCATCAGAATGAGGGCTCCTGGCGGTCGGGGGTTATGTGCTTTTTGACCTCGCGCTCCTCCTCGGCGACCGGGTCGGGGCGCGGGCGGACGAGCAGCGCGCAGGCCGCCAGCGCCAGCGCCGGGCCCGACCACAGGACGAGGCCGTAGAAGGCCGGCGTCAGGCCGGCTTCTTCCGCCAGCGTCGCGGGATTGATCTCGCTGCCGCGCACCAGCGGCTCGGCCCACCACAGCGCCGCCCAGGGCTCGTTGAAGAAATAGAACGCGGCGACGCTGCCGACCATGTAGATCGACCACAGAATCAGCAGGGTTCCCAGGACCCAGAAGCAGATCAGCCGCACCATGGCGCGATGATTGCCATATTTTCCCGGGACTCACAATTTCGCGCGCGTTGCGCGCTTTGCCGCGGTTCCAGCCCACTCCCCCGCCCGACCGCCCATCAGGATACTCTCGTGGGCGGTCGGGCGGGGGAGTGGGCTGGCGCCGTGATCAACTTCAAATCCCCTTCACTCCGCCACATCGGGCAGCACGGCGGGGGTGCGCGATTGCCGCTCGCGGTAGAGCACGTAGATGCCCGCCGCCGCGATCACACCGGCGCCGATAAAGGTGTAGAGATCGGGGAATTCGCCGAAGACGATGTAGCCCAGGACGGTCGCCCAGATGAGCTCGGTATAGGCGAAGGGCGCCACCGCGGAGACCTCGGCGCGCTCGTAAGCCATGATGATGAACCAGTGGCCGATCCCGCCCATGAAGCCGATGCCGACCAGCATCACCGCTTGGCGGAGCGTCGGCGTCTGCCAGAAGAAGGGCAGCGCGGCCGAGGCGGCGATGGCGCCCACGAGCGCGGTGTAGAAGAGCGCGTTCAGGGGATCGGCCGAGCCCCGGATCATCCGCGTCACGATTTGATAGAGCGCATAGAAGGTCGCCATGCCGATCGGGAACAGCACCGCCCATTGCAGCACGCCCGCGCCGGGGCGGATGATGATGAGCATGCCGACGAAGCCGACCACGACGGCGGCCCAACGGCGTGGCCCCACCTTCTCGCCCAGGATCACCACTGAAAGCCCCACCAGCATCAATGGCGCGATGAAGGCGATGGCGACCGCATCTGCGATCGGCATCAGCCCCATGGCGATGAACATGCAGATGGTCGCAACGAAGACCAGGATCGAGCGCAGCACCTGCATGCCCACGCGCTCGGCCACCAGAAGGGTGCGGATGCGGCGCGGGAAGAACGCCATGATCAGGATGAGATGGAAGAAGTTCCGCGCCCAGACGATCTCGGCCACCGGCACGCCCTCCAGCCGCAGCCAGCGCACCTGCGTGTTCATGAGGATGAAGCAGAAGACCGCGAGGCAGACCAGCGCGATGCCGCGCAGCGTGCCGTCGGCGGCGGATTTGGGCTTGTCCGTGCCCGAGGCAGTTACCCCCTCCCCCTCTTCAGAGGGGGAGGGCTGGGGAGGGGGTGTCTTCAACAGGTCCTCGTCGGTCGACAGCGATCAGATTGCCTGCGGCAGGTTGCGCATCGTTGACTGCACCCCCTCCCCGACCCTCCCCCTCTGAAGAGGGGGAGGGAGAAACCGGCGTATCCGGACGGCGCAGACATGTTCGGCCGCTGCTACGCCTTGCCGCAGACCATCAGAATGAAAGCGTAGATGCGGGCGACCTCCTCCAGGCGCTCGAAGCGGCCGGAGGCGCCGCCGTGGCCCGCTTCCATATTGGTGCGCAGGATGATGAGCTTGTCGTCGGTCTTGAGCGCGCGCAGACGCGCCACCCATTTCGCCGGCTCCCAATAGGTCACGCGCGGATCGGAGACGCCGGCGGTCACCATCATCGCCGGATAGTCCTTGGCCTCGACGTTGTCGTAGGGGCTGTACGACTTGATCGTCTGATAGGCCTTTTTGTCCTCGATCGGGTTGCCCCATTCGTCCCATTCGGGCGGGGTGAGCGGCAGCGTGTCGTCGGAGATCGTGTTGACGACATCGACGAACGGCACCTCGGCGACGATGGCGGCGAAAAGATCGGGCCGCAGATTGGCGACCGCGCCGACCAGGAGCCCGCCCGCGCTGCCGCCATGCGCGACGATCTGCCCGGCGCGCGTGTGCTTGGTCTCGATGAGGCCTTCGGCGGCGGCGACGAAGTCGGTGAAGGTGTTCATCTTCTTCGCCATCTTGCCGTCGAGATACCAGCCGTAGCCGCGGTCGGTGCCGCCCCTGATATGCGCGATGGCATAGACGAAGCCGCGATCGACGAGGCTCAAGCGACTGGTCGAGAACGACGCGTCGATGGCGTGGCCGTAGGACCCGTAGCCGTAGAGCAGCAGCGGGGCCGAGCCGTCGAGCGGCGTGTCCTTGTGGCGCAGGATCGAGACGGGCACGTCCTCGCCGTCCTTGGCCTTGGCCATGATGCGCCCGGTGACGTAGTCGGCCGGATCGTGGCCGCTCGGCACCTCCTGTTCTTTGCGCAGCTCGCGGTCCTGGGTGACCATGTCGTAGTCGTAGACGCGCGCCGGCGTCGCCATCGAGCTGTAGTCGAAGCGTACGATCGTCGTGTCGAACTCGTAGCCGTGATAGAGGCCGAGATCGTAAGCCGCCTCGTCGAAGGAAATGGCGTGTTCGGCGCCGTCGGTGAGGTTGCGGATGATGATGCGCGGCAGACCGTCGACCCGTTCCAGGCGCACCATGTGGCCGGCAAAGACGCCCATGTCGCGGATCAGCCGTCCGGGTTCATGCGGCAGCACGTCGACCCAGTTCTTTCGTTCGGTCTTCTCCAGCGGCGTCTCGGCGATCTTGAAATCGACCGCATCGCCGTCATTGGTGAGGACGAAGAAGCGCTCGCCGTGGCTCTCGACCGAATAGCTGATGCCGTACGCCCGCTCGGCGAAGACCACAGGGGCGCTCTTGGGATCGGCCATGTCGATCAGCCGCACCTCGGAGGTGTCGGAATGGTCCGACATCTCGATGATCACGAAGCGCCGGTCCGAGGTCGCACCGATGCGCACGAAGAACCGCGGATCCTCCTCCTCGTAGACCAGCACGTCGTCGGCCGGATCTGTATCGATCCGGTGCCGCAGCACCTTCGACGGCCGCAGGTTCTCGTCGCGCATCGTGTAGAAGAAGGTCTTGTCGTCGCCGGCCCAGACGATGCTGCCGGCACTGCCCTCGATCCGGTAGGGCAGGACCCGGTTGGCCTCGACCTGCTTCACCGCGATCGTGTAGTTCTCCGAGCCCGTCAGGTCGACGGCATAGGCGAGATGCGTGTGATTGTGGCTGTGCTCGCAGGCGGCAACCTGGAAGAAGGGATGGCCTTCGGCCTCCTTGTTGCCGTCGAGCAGCACGCGCTCGGCCTCGACGATGCCGGTCGGACGTCGGCAGAAGATCGGATGCTGGCCGCCGGTCTCGTAGCGCACGTAGTACTCGACGTCGCCGTCGGGCGCCGGCACGCTCGCATCGTCCTCCTTGATCCGCGCCTTCATCTCCTCGTAGAGCGTGCGGCGAAGGTTCGCGACGGGCTTGAGCGCCGCCTCGGCATAATCGTTCTCGGCTTCGAGATATTTGCGGATGGCGGGATCGAGCGTCTCGGGCGCGCGCGTCACCTCCTGCCAGTTCTCCGCACGCAGCCAGGCATAGGGATCCTCGGTCGTCTCGCCGTGCCGGGTGACCGACATGGGACGGCGTTCGGCGACGGGCGGCTTGGGGGTTCGGGCCATAGCGCGCAATCCTCGAGGCGGTGTCGAGTTCGGGCCCGCATTTGGGCGCGTCAGGCCCGACAACGCAAGACGGCCCGAGCGCACGACACTACCGCACCGGGCGCATGCAGGCACCCCGGGGCGTCGGCCCCGGCGCAATGCGACGGGCGTGTTAGTCGCCGGCCGGCTGGAACAGCTCGACGAGATTGCCGGACGGGTCGACCAGCAGGACCTGCGCGCCGCCGGGCCCGCTCACGATCTCGTTGCGGAATTGCACGCCGGCTGCTCGCAGCCGCTCGACCTCGGCGGCAAGGTCGTCGACGATCAGATGAATGCGGTTCCAGCCGCCGGGTCTAGGCGTCTCGCCGTCGGACATCGGCCGCCCGGCGGAGCTCTTCGGTCCGCTGAGCAGGAGCCGCAATGAGCCGAGCTGGACGTCGGCGAACGCAGGGGCGTAGCTCGAAAGCAGCGTGAAGCCGAGATGCTCGGTATACCAAGCGATAGCCGCTTCGACATCGTCGACCATGTAGCGGACGTTCACGTTTGCAGACGGCATGCTTCCCTCACTACGTTGCTCGATTGCCCAATGCCTTACGGTCTCGCGCCCATCGCGCGAAGACGCTTCTGCGCTTCTTCGGCTTTCGGAAACAGCTTGAGGACGCGGCGGTAGTCGCGGATCGCCCGCTTCTTCAGGCCAAGCTCCTGATAGGCGCGGCCGCGGTTTATGAGCGCGGCGCCGTTCTTCGGGTCGATCTTGAGCGCGCGGTTGTAGTCCGCGATCGCCCGCCGCCGCTGGCCCAGATCGAGATGATAGACCACGCCGCGCGCGACATAGGCATCGGCGCTGCGGGGAGAGAGGCGGATCACCGAATTGAAATCGGCGATGGCGCGCTTGGGCTGGCGGAGCGCGCGGTAGTCGGCGCCGCGATTATGGTAGGGCGCGAACCAGAGCGGATTGAGCTCGATGGCGCTCGAATAGTCGGCGATGGCCGAGCGGTGCTTGCCGGCGCGGCTGAAGGCGATGCCGCGAAAGAAATAGAGATTGGCCAGAACCGGCCCCTCGAACCGCCCCGAGCGGATCAGCTGGGCGCAGATCTCGACGCTTTGGCCGCGGGCGTCGCAGCCCGGCTCCTGCGCCCCGGCCGGCACCATAGCCACCAGGACCACCGCCAGGACGACCAGCGCGATGGCGGCTGCGCTCGCGGTTCCAGCGCGCAGGCGGCCGGCGGTTTTCGGGCCCTGCCGGGCAGTCGTCGCGCGAGGCGGGCGGTTCCCACGGATCAGCATCGCCCCCAGCATCGGCCGAAGCGGCCGACGAGACAATCCCCGCGCCATGCCGTTAACCATGGGACACAACATTACTGATTTGCGTTCTAAGGATATGTTGAAAGGGCCAAATCACATGGTATCGTGCGGCGCGCCTCGCTGGAGCGATCCGGCCGGGCAAGATACGATACAAATACAAATACGAATGTGATGAGCGGCGCCCAACAAGCCGCAAGCAAGTCGAACCACAGGGAGGAGCCTCGATGCTCAGGTTGAAACAGAAGGCATTACCGATGGCCGTCGCCATCGCGTTTACGGGAGCGGCGTTCTCGTCGGCACAGGCCGAGAAGACCGTTACGCTGACGATGGCCAACTGGGTGCCCCCGGTCCATCACCTGACCCAGACGTTCCACGGCTGGATCGCGGCGGTGAAGAAGGAATCCGGCGGCACGCTCATCATCAAACTCGACAAGGGCGCCGTCGCCAAGCCCCCGGGAATGTACGACGTCGCCAAGAACGGCATCCGCGACATCGCCTGGGGCGTGGCCGGCTACACACCGGGCCGCTTCCCGCTCTATCGCACGCTCGAACTGCCGTTCCTGTCGCCCAACGCCGAGATCGGCAGCGTCGCGATGTGGGACTGGTACACACGCAACGGCCTCGACAAGAAGGAGATCACCGATACCAAGCTGATCACCGTCTTCGTCCACGGGCCGGGCGTCGTGCACAGCAAGAAGCCGATCCACACGCTTGCCGACATGAAGGGCGTGAAATTCCGCGTCGGCGGCGGCGGCGTTCAGATCGCCAAGCTCCTGGGCGGAGTGCCGGTCCCGATGTCGGCGACCCGCGCGCATGAGAGCCTGCGCCGCGGTACCACCGACGGCACGCTCTTCCCCTACGAAGCGATCAAGGGCTTCCGGCTCGCCAAGCTGGTCCACTACCACCTGGAGATCCCCGGCGGCATCTACGCCACGCCGTTCTTCATGGTCATGAACCTCAACTCGTGGAACAAGCTGTCGGCCAAGCACAAGGCGGTGCTGATGAAGGTCGGCGGTGCCTGGGGTGCGCGCTACATCGGCCAGCACTGGGACGCGGCGGACGCCGAGGGCAAGCGCGTCGCCAAGGCCGCTGGCAACAAGTTCTCGACCATCTCCGACGCGGAGCTGAAGGTCTGGACCGCCAAGCTGCAGCCGATGTACGCGGAGTGGAAGAAGACCGTCAGCGCCAAAGGCAACGACGCCGATGCGCTGCTGAAGGACTTGCGCGAGACGATCGCCAAGTACAACAAGTAGTAGCCGTCGGACCGCGGTTCCCGCGCCGTGTCGACGGATAAGGCGGCCGATAGCGCCGAGACACCGAAGGCGGCAGAGTCCGCCGGTCGACCTACGCCCCTGGTCACGCGAGTCGCAATGTGGTTCGCGTGGGCAGGGGCCGTGGTTCTCGCGATCATGCTGCTTCTCACCTATGCCGACGTGATCGGCCGTGAGATCCTGAAGCGGCCCATCGTCGCCAATATCGAGATGACCGAGCTCCTGATGGGGCTCGTCGTTTATCTGGGCGTCAGCATGACGACGCGCGTGCGGGGTCATGTGCGCGTCGACATACTGCTGAACGTCCTGCCGCCGCGGGTTCGCGCCGTCGCGGATGCAATCACGCTCTTTCTGAGCGCGCTGTTTGTGTCCGCCATGGCCTGGCGGCTTTACGAGCGCGCCGTGGTCAAGTTCACCAAGGGTGACGAGACCGATCTCTGGAAGATCCCGACCTGGCCCGTCGCCGCCATCATGACGCTGTGCGCGGCGCTGATGGCGGTGCTGCTGTTCGTGCAGTGGGGACAGGCCCTGCGCCATGCGCTCACCGGCGTCGAGCCGGCCGAGGACGATATGCCCCAGAGCGGGCTCTGAGCGCCGGCGAGCGGACCAGAATCGACGCGGGATCTCTTGATGGAAAACTACGTGATCGCAGCACTCGCTCTGGGCGCCATGTTTTTGGCGCTGGCGGTCGGCATGCCGATCGGCTTCGCCATGGGGCTTGCCGGCACGCTGGGCGTGGTGGCGATCATCGGCTTCGAACCGGGCATGGCGCTGCTCGGCCAGACCGCCTACGAGGAGGTCATCACCCAGAGCCTGAGCGTGGTGCCGCTCTTCGTGCTGATGGGCTTCTTTGCCACCCAGTCGGGATTGAGCGCAGGGCTTTACCGCGCCTGCAACACCTGGATCGGCCATCGCCGCGGCGGGCTTGCGCTCGCCACGATCGGCGCCTGCGGCGCCTTTGCGGCGATCTGCGGCTCGAGCCTCGCAACCGCGGCGACGATGAGCCAGGTCGCCCTGCCCGAGATGCGCCGCTACAACTACGACATGCGCCTGGCCACCGGCTCGATCGCCGCCGGCGGCACGATCGGCATCCTGATCCCGCCCAGCGTGATCCTGGTGCTTTACGGCATCCTGACGGAATCGAATATCGGCGAGCTCTTCATCGCCGGCATCGTACCCGGGATCCTGACCGTCATCTTCTTCATGGCGACGATCTCGATCATCACCAACCGAAACCCCGAGCTCGGCCCCCAGGGCAAGCGCGCCACGACGCGGGAGAAGATCGAGGCGCTGCGCGATGTCTGGGGCACTGTGCTGCTGTTTCTGCTGGTGATCGGCGGCATCTATACCGGGGCCTTCTCACCGACAGAGGCGGCCAGCATCGGCGCGGCCGGCGCCTTCAATCTTTCAGCCATCTCCTTCGCGGGCGCGGCGGCGGGCACGCCCAAGCGGGTCCTGCCGTTCGCCGTATGGCTCCTGGTGGGCTCGGCGACGATGATCGCCGTCGCGGTTGTCTGGAACCTGATCGCCGGCCACGAGCCCACCGAATGGGCCGAATGGGTGCGCTGGGTGATCGTGATCCCGCTCGGGGCCTCGCAGCTGCTGATGCTGGTGATCGGCCGCTACATGTCCAAGGACGTCGGCAGCGCCCTGCTGGAGACCGCCAAGACCACCGGCATGATCTTCATGATCCTGATCGGCGCGATCATCGTGAACAAGTTCCTGTTGATCAGCGGTCTCGCCGAGGTGCTCGGCAGCTGGGTCGACAATCTCGACATGTCGCGCATGGCGATCATGGTCATCATCCTGCTGATCTATCTTGTGCTGGGCTGCGCGCTCGATGCGCTGGCGATGATCCTGCTGACGATCCCGATCTTCTTCCCGATCGTCCAAAGGCTCGAATTCGATCCGATCTGGTTCGGCGTCATCATCGTGATGGTGGTCGAGCTCGGGCTGATCACCCCGCCGATCGGCATGAACGTCTTCGTCATCAAGGGCCTGGCGCCCTCGGTGCCGCTTAGCCGGATCTATCGCGGCGTGACGCCGTTCGTGATCGCCGAGATCCTGCTGATCATCCTGCTCGTCCTAGTGCCAGAATTCGCGACCTGCCTGCCGCAGTCGATGGAGAGCGGCAAGAGTATACTGGACTGTTTCGTGGGCAAGCCGCCGGCGGCCTCCGAGCTGCGCATCCTGCTGGAGGCATTTCCAGCCTGACGGCGGGAAAGGTGCGTCCGCGCGGCGCTCAAATCCCCAATTTCAGATCCCCAGGATCTTCCGCGCATTGTCCTTCATGATCAGCGGCTTGACCTCGTCCTTGATGTCGAGCGTCTCGAAATCGGCGAGCCAGCGGTCGGGGGTGATCGCCGGCCAGTCGGAGCCGAACAGCACCTTGTGCTTCAGCAGCGTGTTGGCGTAGCGCACTAAGATGGGCGGGAAGTACTTCGGCGACCAGCCCGAGAGGTCGATATAGACGTTGGGCTTGTGCGTGGCGACCGAGAGCGCCTCCTCCTGCCAGGGAAAGGAGGGGTGTGCCAGGATGATCGTCATCTCCGGGAAGTCGGCCGCAACGTCGTCCAGATACATCGGGTTCGAGTATTTGAGCTTCATGCCCATGCCGCCGGGCATGCCCGCACCGACGCCCGTTTGCCCGGTATGGAAGAGCGCCGGCACGCCCGCCTCGGCAATCGCCTCGTAGAGCACGTAGGCGTCGCGGTCGTTGGGGTAGAAGCCCTGCATGGTCGGGTGGAACTTGAAGCCCTTGATGCCGTAATGCTCGACCAGCCGCCGCGCCTCGCGAGCGCCCGCCTTGCCCTTGGCCGGATCGATGCTGGCGAAGGGGATCAGGATATCGTCGTGCTCGGCCGTGAGCTCCGCCATCTCCTCGTTGTTGTAGCGGCGGAAGCCGGTCTCGCGCTCGCAGTCGACGCAAAAGATCACCGCGCCGATGTTGCGCTCGCGGAAATACTGGGCGGTCTCCGGGATCTCCGGGGGATAGTCGCGGCCGGTATGGAAGTATTTCTGCATCCCCGCCTGGAACTCGGCATAGCCGTCATCGGCATGGGTGCCGCAGGCCTCCTCGGCATGGGTGTGGATGTCGATCGCCACCACGTCGTCGGGGTTGAACATAGAAAATGGCTCCTTCGGGTTTTCTCGTCGAGGGGTGCGGACGGCTCAGTCGACGCCGGCCGACCCCGTGCGTTCCCAATGGGTGATGGCGCGGGTGAAATCCTCGTCGGCGCCCAGTACCGCGAGCGCCTCGGCCCAGCGGTCGCGGACCATGCGGCTCAACGGCGCGTCGACCTTCAGATGCTCGCCCAGGTCGCCCGCGATCTTCACGTCCTTGGCCATCAGCCCGAGCTTGAAACCGGCGGCGAAGGTACGTGGCAGCACCTCCTCCTTGATCGGATGCTCGGTGTTGAAGTTGCGGCCGGTCGAGCTGTTGATGATGTCGATCATCACCGCGCGGTCGAGGCCGAAGCGCTCGCCCATGATCAGCGCCTCGGCGGCGGCGGTGAAGCCGGCGGCGGCGACATAGTTGTTGAGCGCCTTCATGGCGTGGCCCGAGCCGAGTGGGCCGGTGCGGAAGAGCCGCTTGCCCATGGCCGACAGGATCGGCTCGACCTGGCTGATCGCGGCCTCGTCGGCACCGCCGATCATGATGGCCAACGTCCCCGCCGCCGCCCCCGGCACGCCGCCGGAGACCGGCGCGTCGATCAGGGTGATGCCGCGCTTCTGAAGCTCCTCGCCGAGATCGCGCGTACCTTCGGGCTCCGACGAGCTCATATCGACGATGATCGCGCCCTTTTTCAGCGATTCGGCCAGCGCGCCACCATCGGCCTCGAGCACCACGTCGCGGACGATCGGCCCGGTCGGCAGCATGGTGACGACCACGTCCACGGCCGCGCCCAGCTCGGCGAGGCTCGCCGCCACGGCGCAGGGATGCTCGTCGGCGAAACGCGCGGATTGCTTGGGGTCGGCGTCGAAGATCGTAAGGTCGACGCCCGCGCGCGCCAGATTGGCGGCCATCGGCCGGCCCATATTGCCGATGCCGATGAAACCGACCTTCAGCGTCTCCGCCATGAAATACCCTCCCCGGTCACGCGTGCTTTTGCGCGCGGGATCACACACCAGATGCCCCGGCGGGGCAAGGCTCGATGGAGGGGCAAGCGCGTCGTTCAGCCCGCGCGCACGGCCACCATGTGGTTGTCCCAGGCGAACCGGCCGGGGCGGACGGCGCCGATCGGCGCGACAAGCCGATTGGGCACGTCTATGTGAAACAACAGGCCACGGCCGCTGCTGGCGAGGAATTGCCCCGCGCCGCCCGCCGCCGCCACGCCGCAGCCGTCGTCGATCGCGGCGGTGAAGAGGTGGCAGCCGCTTTCCGCCTCCCAGAAGGTGAGCACGTCGCCGCGCGGCGAGGAGGCGGCGATCACCGCGCCCGATGTATCGAAGGCGACGCTGCCGCAATACTGACGCAGCGCGCGGATCGCCTTTGCGGGCTTGTCGAACATCCGAAGCGGGCCGGCCCGGTCGCTGACCGCGAGCAGCGGCACCAGATCGCCCTTCGGTCCCTGGTACTGCATGGCGGCGGCCACCCGGCCATCCCCGGCCACGGACAAGTGGCGGATGCTCGCCTGGTGAAATTCCTGTGGCAAACGCCGCTGGGCGATGAGAGCGCCGTCGCGCCGGTCGAGGAAGACGAGCGACGGCGCCATCGTCGGGATGTTGAGCTTCAGGCGCGGCAGGTCGGGATGGGTAGCGATGCCGCCATTGGCGACGGCAAGGGTTGCGCCATCGGACATCAGCGCGACGTCGTGCGGGCCGATGCCGTGGGTCGGCCATTCGCCCACCCGCACGAAGCCGCGCGCGCGCTCATAGAGGCCGATGACGCCGCGGCGCTTCTCGTAGTCGTTCTCGCAAACATAGAGAAGGCGGCCGTCGGGCGAGAAGACGCCGTGGCCGTAGAAATGCCTGTCGTCCGGCGGCGCGATGCGCGCCACGACTTGGCCCCGCCTGACGTCGACGGCGAGGGCGAAGCGGCCCGGACGGCGGGCGAAGACGACCGCCAGCGGCGCGTGCACGGCCGCACCGTGACCGCGCCCCGGCAACGGAATATCGAAGGCGCGTGCGCCGGCGGCATCGAAGCCGCTGAAGAAATATCCGCCGCTGGGGTCGGCGCGGGCGCTCAGATAAAGCGGACGCGAGGCAGCGGCACCGACCGACCGTGGCAGCCACGGTGCCAGGCCGAACGCGGCCGCCGCCGCCAGAACGCTGCGGCGATCAAGCTCCACGATCACGCTCCACGATCATTCCCCATGATCAATCCCCATCGAGCGCATTGAACCCCACCGCAAGACCGATTGCCGGGGCGAGCCGGGTGCGCACGATCTGCTTGAGGGCGCGGACCTGGAGAAGAAGCTTCGTCACGCGCGGCCGCAGTCGCTTGTCGCGAATTGCCGCCTCCAGGGGCTTTCCGATGCTGCGCGCATTGGCGATGGTGAGCTTGAAGGCTCGGCGCATCAGAGCGTCGAGCTTCTTGTCGCCGCGTTTTCGGACGAGCTGCGAAAAGCCCGCCTTGTCCTTGCTTTTGCTCTGGCCCTCGCCCGTATAGAGCGCCGCGATCGCTTGCAGACTGACCACGATGTTGCGCGTCGAGCGGCCGCTCGAGCGCGATTCGGCCAGGCGCGGCCGGTCGGCGTCGGGCGTGGCGCCGACCAGCGGCCTGAGGCGTGTCGCGACGATCGCCTCCAAGCCGTCATGGAGGCTCTGGAAGAAGGCGAGCGCCGCGTCCTCGTAGTGCTTGTAATAGAGATTGTCCGGGCCCGGGTTGGCGACCACGCGTTTGAAATCGACGCGGCCACCGGCCCAGTCCTCGGCGAGGCCCTTGGCGATCGACCGGATATTGGCGGTCACCGCAAGCAGCAGCGCGCAGTCGCGTTTGCCGGCGCGGTCGTCACGCATCAGGATCGCGGTGCGGTCGAAGAGCAGATGTTCGAGCGCCGGCAGGCCCTGTATCGCCGCGCTGGCGGTGGTCATGCGCGCGGGCGGGGGAATGGCGCCGCCGGCGAGCAGCTTGTCCACGGCGCCGGCGATCCTGCCCCGCGCCTGCGGCCAGAAATAGATCCGGTGGGCGCGGCTGAAGAGCTCGGCCGGACCGAAGCCGAGATGCTGGACACCCATCCAGGCATCCATCGTGTCGTGGAAGCGCGCTTTCGCCGTGGCAAGCGCAGCGCCCGACCGCGCGCGGCACAACGCCTCGGCGGCCGAGCGCATTCGCGTCGCCGCCTTGCTGAGCGCCGCGAAGCGCGGCACCGCGTAGGCGGTTGCGAGATTTCGGTTGATCGGGGCATAGGCCGCGTCGGCCACCTCCGCCGCAAAACTCGCCTGCGGCGCCAGCGCCAGCAGCGCCAAAGCGAACGTCAGCCATCGTCGCTTGACGCACGGAAAAGAAGGGTCGACAGGGCGCGGCCGACTACCCATGATTGCCGTGATTGTCGGCGGGGCTCGACGAACGCGGACATAACGACAGATATGAAAATAGGGGACAGCGCCGATGCAGGGCGATAAGGACGTCATCAAACATCTCAACGTCATCCTCAAGAACGAGCTGACGGCCATCAATCAATACTTCCTGCATTCGCGGATGCTGAACGACTGGGGCCTCGGGCGGCTCGGCAAATACGAGTACGAGGAATCCGTCGATGAGATGAAGCATGCCGACGGTCTCATTGAACGCATCCTCTTTCTCGAAGGCCTGCCCAACCTTCAGGATCTCGGCAAGTTGATGATCGGCCAGGACGTAAAGGAAATCCTGGAATGCGACCTCAAGCTCGAAGAGGCCGCGGTCCCGGACCTGCGCGAGGCGATCGCCCATTGCGAGTCGGTCCGGGATTATGTCTCCCGCGAGCTGCTCGAAGACATCCTCGAGAGCGAGGAAGACCATATCGACTGGCTGGAGACGAATCTCGAGCTGATCGGGAAGATGGGGCTGGAGAACTACATTCAGTCCCAGGCGAAGCCGGACGATCCGAGCTGAGCCGCCTAGTCGGCCAACCGGGGCCGCGGCGCAACAGCAACATCATTTATCGAAGACCCGGAGATCGCCGCCGCGCCGCCCTGCTTTTGACCGGGCGCGGAGCCGGCATCGCGCGTATCGGCAGCGAGGGCCGCACGGCCCGTCGCCTTTCGCCGCGCGACAGCCTCGGCGGCCGCGACGATGGTGCGGGGCGACAGGGCACGCCATGCCATCATGGCGTTACGGTCTGCATGAGTTCGGCGCCGACCGGGCCCGGCTCGGACCGGTCGCCGGCACCGTCGATCAGATCCTGCGCGAAATCGAGGCAACGCCCGCAGACCGGCGCTCCGCCCAGGCGGCGATAGGCCTCCTTGGCACAGCCCACGCCCTCGCGCGCCACGTCGGCGAGGTCGCGGTCTGTGATGGCATTGCAGACGCATACATACATGACGCCTATATACCGCGAATGAGAATGATTGTCAATTGCATAGATGTGGCGGAATCCGGCCATTTTTGGCTTATAGCCTGGGCAAACTGAGGGTCTCAGCGGCGGAAACGCAAGCCTGCCCTGCGCCGACAAGGATTGAGTTCGCCCCCCGCCTCACGTAGGGAATGGCCACCGACCACGACCGGAGCGACACCGCCCGTGCCGGATCTCGCAAAGCTGTTCTCCCTCGACGGCAAGGTCTTCATCGTCACCGGCGCCTCGAGCGGCATCGGGTTGGAGATCGCGCGCGGCCTGGCCGCCGCCGGCGGCACCGTCGGCATGAACGGCCGGAACGCCGAACGGCTGGAAGCGTGCTGCAAGGATGTGCCGCGCGCCTTTGCCCTGCCCTTCGACGTCAACGATCTCGAGGCCGCCGGACGCGCCATCGACGAGGTCGTGACACGCTTCGGGCGGCTCGACGGCATCGTCTGCAATGCCGCTGCGCGCGACCGCCGGCCGCTCGACGAGATCGAGCCCGAGGATTTCCGCGCGCTCCTGGAGACGAATGTCGTGGCGCCCTATCAGTTCGCCCGCCTCGCCGCCCGCCAGATGCTGACGCAGGGCCACGGGCGGATCATCTTCATCACCTCGCTCGCCGACGATTTTGCGCGGCCGGGCGACCCGATCTATCCGAGCAGCAAGAGCGCGCTATCCGGCCTGATGCGGGGGCTCGCCGCCGATCTGGGCGCGAAGGGCATCAACGTGAATGCGATCGCGCCGGGTCCGATCCTCTCCGATGCCAACAAACGCCTGAAGGGCGACCCCGAGTGGGACAGCATCATCGCGCGCACCATCCCGCAGGCGCGCTGGGGCGAGCCCTGGGAGCTGGCGGGTGCGGCGATCTTCCTCGCCTCGGAGGCCAGCACCTATGTGAACGGCCACGTGCTGCGGGTCGACGGCGGCGCCGCGATACAGATGCTGTCCTGAGGCACAGGGTGCCCTGAACGAAGGCATGCGACCGCTTACCATTGCCGGGGCCGTATGTAAGAATAGGCACCTGCAATCGATTGAATCGGGGTGGAAACAATGCCGACAACGGTCGGATTTTGCGGATTGGGGGACATGGGCGAGGTGATCGTGCCTCGGCTCATCGATGCCGGCTTCGACGTCGTCGGCTGGAACCGCACGGCATCGAAGGCGGAACCGCTGATCGACAAGGGAATGCGCTGGGCCGACACGCCGCGCCAGGCTGCCGAGCAGGCCGAGGTCGTGCTCTCCATCGTGACCGACGGCGCGGCGGTGAAGGCGGTTGCGCTCGGGCCCGACGGCGTCATCTCGGGCCTGAAGCCCGACGCGGTCTATGTCGATATGAGCACCATCGCGCCGGACGTCTCGCGCGAGGTCGCCGAGGCCTTCCGCGCGGAAGGGCTCTCGATGCTCGACGGGCCGTTGTCGGGCAGCCCGATCACGGTCGCCCAGGGCACCGCCTCGATCATGCTGGGCGGCGACGAGGCCGCCTGCGAGCGCGCCAAGCCCGTGCTTCTGGCCATCGGGCCCAAGCTCGCGCGCATCGGCGCCAACGGCCTGGCCTGCCAGATGAAGATCGCCGTCAATCTGTTGCTGATGGTCGAGGTGATCTGCTTCGGCGAGGCGGTGGCGCTGGCCGAAAAGGGCGGGGTCGAGCGCGAGGTCGCCGTGAACGCCGTGCTCAACAGCGTCGCCGCGTCGCCGGTACTGGGCTATCGCGGGCCCTACATCCTGGAAGGCAAGATGCCCGAGAAGCCGCTGGCCGATGTGACGCTGCAGCAGAAAGACATGCTGCTGGCGCTCGGCCTCGCGCGGACCCTGGGCAGCCCCGCGCCGCTCGCCGCGGCGGCCAATGAAATGATGAATGCGTGCCGGGGTCTCGGCATCGATTACCGTGACTTCGTGACCGCGCATGAAGTCTATCTTCGCCTCGGCGGCCAAAAAGTCTGAGGACATGGAAGTGGGAGGACAAGAAAGCATGAGCACAGCCAAAGCCTATCGCACCAATCTGAACGACGTCCCCCTGGTCCAGGGCCTCAAGAAAGAGGATGGCTGGATCGACATGCAGGTGCAGTTCCTGATCGACCAGAAATCGGCGGGCACCGACAACACGGTCGTCGGCTGGACGGTTTTGAAGCCCGGCGCCGCCCATGAACGCCATCTGCATCGCAACTGCGACGAGTTCTTCGTCGTGCTGAAGGGCAGCGGCCACGTCTATGTCGAGGACCGCGAGGAGCCGGCCGCCGAGGGCGACGTCGTCTACTCGCCGCGCGGCTGTCCGCATGGGTTCATCAACACCTCCGACGAGGACGTGGTGCTGGTGTGGGGCTGGAACGGCGCCGGCTCGATCGAAGCGAGCGGCTACGAAGTCGTCGAGTAGGCTGCCGGACAGACATGCGATGACCGCAGCCCCTAATGATCCGGGTGCCCTGCGCGGGCTGAAACGCGCGCTGGAAGACCGCAAAAAGAAGCTCGACGCCGGCAGCCAGCCGCTCGGCTGGAAGGTCGGCTTCGGCGGGCCGGCGGCGCTGGAGATGCTGGGGATCAGCCGGCCCTTGGTCGGCTACCTGCTGCATGACCGGCTGTTGGCCTCCGGCGCGATGGTCTCGATGAAGGACTGGACCAAGCCGGTGGCCGAGCCGGAGATCGCGATCACCATGGGCCGGGACCTTCCGGGCGGCGGCGACCGCGATGCCGCGGCCGCGGCGATCGCCGGGATCGGCCCCGCCATCGAACTCGCCGACGTCGTCGTGCCGCCGGAGAACGCCGAGGATATCGTCGCGGCCAACATCAACCATGCCGCCGTAATATTGGGTGGCTTCGACCGCAGCCGCGCCGGCGCGCGCCTCGATGGCCTGTCGGGTCACGTGATGCGCAGCGGCAGGGAGCTTGCCCTGGTCGAAGACCTCGAAGCCAATACCGGCACGCTGATCGATATCGTGCGCAGCGTCGCCGACACGTTGGGCGATGTCGGCGAGACCTTGCGCGAGGGCGAGATCATCATAGCCGGATCGGTGACACCGCCGATCTTCCTCGAGCCCGATGATTTCGGGATCAGCTTCGAGTTGGTCGGTCTCGGCTCGGTTTCAGTGACCCTCGCGTCGGCTGGCGCTTAAGCCTGAATCGAAAAGGGCGGGCCAACGCGCCCGCCCCTTCTTGTGTTTGGTGGCCGCTCACTTGCCCATCGCGATGCCGGCTTCCTTGTAGTATTTGACCGCGCCCGGGTGATAGGCAACTTCGTGCTTGGGCGCCATCAGCTTGACCTTGTTGCGCTTGAAGGCGCCGAAGGAGGCGCCGAGGTCCTTCTGATGCTCGGCGATCGCCTTGGTCACCTTGTAGACCAGCTCGGCCGACACGTCCTTGTGGGTCACCATGATCCACGGGATCTCGACGATGTTGGTTGCCGGCTCGAGCAGGCCCGGCAGCTTCGGGTTCTTCTTCATGGTGATGATGCGCGCGGCGGGGAGCAGCTTCTGGAAGCGTGCCTCCGCAGCCGGCGACTTGTCGAGCGAGACGTAGCGGATGCCGCCCCTGCCCCGCAGCTTGGCGTTGACCTTGCGTCCCGCGCCCGAACCCAGGCTGATGAGGGTCAGATCCACCTTGCCGTCGCCCAGCGCCAGCATGCCTTTGACGAAGCTCGAGACCGGCACCTTCTTGGGAAAGTCGTCGTAGCTCATGTTGCCGTTGGCGAGCGCGCCCTGGATGTAATAGGCGATGATGCTGGAGGCGGTGTATTCGGAGGCGACCCGCAGGGACTTGCGCTTGGCGTAGACGTCGGCGATCGTCTTGATGCCGCTGTCGGCGGCGACCATCAGCCCCGTGCGCAGCGGGAACATGACGCCGACGATGCGCAAATTGGGGTTTGCCTTGCCCTTGAAGTTGCCTGTGCCCGAATAGGCGTAATAGGCCTCGACCGCATTGCAGAAGCCGAACTCGATCTCGCCCTTGCTGATCAGCGGGAGATAAGCGGCGGTGCCGGCCATGGGCTGCGAGCGCGCGGTCACCTTGGCCTTGAGGTTGACGACCTTGGCCACCGCCTGGCCGGTCTTGTAGCCGAGCGAGCCCTGCTGGCCGGTGGCGATGCCGACGACCTGGGCCTGCGCCCCGGTTGAGATCGTGCCTGCGATCAGCCCCGCCGCGAGCCCGGCCCCGACAGCTCCGCAGGCGGCGAACGACTTGGACAATGCCCTCATGATGGTCCTCCCTTGATCGGATTCTGATTTGTCCCGAGCGTACTGAATTGCGCCGCGATGCGACAGCCCATGTTCCCACACGGATCACGTCACCGGGCCCGGCGGCGCCTCTCGCGCTTTGAGGTAGAGGGCGGCCGCGGCGACGAGACCGGCGAGGACGGCCGCGGGGCCGAACAGCTCGGCATAAGGCAATGCCCCCAGCGAAACGATCGCCACCAGACCCGCCACCGCGAAACCGGCGCGGATCGCGGGGCCGAGCGGCTGAAAGCCATAGCCGACGATGGCGACACTCATGAAATAGATGCCGGCGAGCGCCCGGGCGCTGTCCCAGACGATCGCCAGGGGTGCGCCCTCCAGCAGGAGGGTCGGCGAGAAGACGAAGAGGAACGGTACGACGTAGGCGACCCAGCCGATGCGCATCGCCGCGAAGCCGGTCTCCATCGACCCCGCCTTGGTCAGCGTGGCGGCGGCGAAGGCGGCGAGCGCAATCGGCGGGGTGATCATCGACATCATGCCGAAATAGAGAATGAAGAGATGCGCGCCGAGGGGCTGCGCGCCCGCCTCGATCAGCGCGCCGCCGAACAGCGTGGCGAGCAGCACGTAGACCCCCGAGGTCGGCATGCCCATGCCGAGCACGATGCAGATGCCGGCCGCGACGATCAGGATGACGATCAGGCTGTTGCCGGCGAGGCTCACCAGGTAAAGCGTGAGCGCCTGGCCGAGCCCGGTGATGTTCAGAATGCCGATGACGAAGCCGGCCGCCGCGACGATGAGGATGAGCTCCATGGTCGCGAGACCCGTCTCCCAGAAGATGTCGACCAGACCGCGCAAGGTGAGGCGCTCGGTGCCGTAGGGCATCAGGAAGCCCAGGACCACGATCGTGGCGGTCGCGTAAAGGGCCGCGCGCTCCGGTTCCTCGTTCAACCAGAAGAGCGCGACGAGCAGGAGGATCAATGGGATCGAGAACTGCCAGCCGCCCTTGATGACATCCGCTGCGCTGGGCAGATCGTCGTCGACCGTGGCGATGTCGTCACGGGCGGCGATCAAATCGACCTGGATCATGGTCGAAATGTAGTAGAGCGCCGCCGGGATCAGCGCCGCCAGCATGACCTCGACATAGGGAATTTCCAGGAGCTCGGCCATCAGGAAGGCGGCCGCGCCCATCACCGGCGGCATGAGCTGCCCGCCGGTGGAGGCGATCGCCTCGATCGCCCCGGCGTTGACGGCGCTGTAGCCGCCGCGGCGCATCAGCGGGATGGTGATGACGCCGGTGGTCGCGACGTTGGAGACGGCGGAGCCGGAGATCGAGCCGAAGAGCGCGGAGGCGATCACCGATATCTTGGCCGAGCCGCCCCGCATGCGCCCGGTGGCCGCGAGCGCCAGATCGGTGAAGAAGGCGCCGCCGCCGGCCTTGAACAGCAGCTTGCCCATGAAGACGAAGAGGATGACGGTTTCCGCGCCGACACCGAGCGGCGTGCCGAAGACGGCGCTCGGATCGAAGCCGATATACTGCACGAGATGGCTGAGCTCGGCCTTCCGGCCGACGAGCGCGCCGGGCACCTTGTGCGCCACCAGCGCGTAGGCGATGAAGAGGCAGATGATCACGAAGAGCATCCAGCCGGTAAGCCGCCGAAGCCCCTCCAACACCGCAACGACGATGAAGCCCCCGATGACGGTGAGGATCAGCGGGCGATCGCCGATCTGCTCGACCAGCCCCTGATAGTTCGCCGCCGTGTAGCCCAGCACGACGAGCGCCGCGAGCGCGACGCCCAAGTCGTACCAGGGCGTGCGCTCGGTCTCCTCGCCGGTCCAGCGCGTGGTGAGATAGGTGGCGCAGAGGCTGAGCCCCAGGATCACCGCCAGGTACTGCTCTTTCAGGAACGCGACGCCGAACCAGCCGGGCAGATCGGCGTTCCAAAGCACGCAGCTCGCGCAGGCGATGCCCGCGGCCAGCCGGGCGATCATGATGGGCACCGGGGTTCTGGCTGGCCTGTCTGTCATGCTGTGTCGGGCCAATGGACGGCCTACCGGCGGCGAGCGTGCATCGCGGGAGGCTACGGGCTCACACCATACCGCTCAAGCCGGATCGCTTCCGCTCTTGCCTGATCGGCCGAATTCCGTATACCGCATATGAGCGTTCGCTCCGCTCTTCGGATGGCTGCCTCCAGACATCGAATTGCGGAGCGGCAGCAAGCCGGCATGCCAGCCGGCCGTCGCGCGCCAGCATCGACATTCGCTTCAGCTTGGGAGAACGACGATGTTCATAGCGATGAACCGTTTCAAGGTGCAAAACGGCTCGGAGGAGGCGTTCGAGACGGTCTGGAAGACCCGCGAATCGAGCCTCGATGCGATGCCGGGCTTCGTGCGCTTCAATCTGCTGCGCGGCCCTGAGAACGAGGAAGAGGGTTATACGCTCTACGCCTCGCATACGATCTGGGAGTCGCAGGCCCATTTCGAGGACTGGACCAAGTCGCAGAATTTCCGCGACGCGCACAAGAACGCCGGCCAGAACGAGGTGCTCTACAAGGGCCACCCGCAATTCGAGGGCTTCAACGTCGTCGAAGGGGCCTGACCCCGTGCGTGCGCCGCGGCGGTGATCGTCAGGCGCGGCTTTAAGTGGCGGCCAAGGGAGCCGGGACGGTGACGCATTGCCGCCTTGCGGGATACGGACAATTACCTTGTAAACTTAGATATTTTACAGTAGTAATTTTTCGACAATGGTCACCTGTCCAGACCGTCGAATGAGAAAGACGGAGCCATGAAGACCGCCATCGTCAACATCGCCACCATCGTTACCGGAGACTGGCGCGAGCCCTTCGCCGACGGCGACACGATCCTGATGGCCGACGGCAAGATCACCTCGGTCGGAACCGGCGATGCGGGCGCGGTCGAGGCCTGCGACGTGGTGATCGATGCGGGCGGCGCCACGGCCATTCCCGGCCTGATCGACAGCCAGGTCCACAACACCTTCGGCGACTACACGCCGCGGCAGAAGACGGTCGGGTTCCTCGAAAGCTACGTCCACGGCGGTGTCACGACGGGCATCAGCGCCTCGGAGGTCCACGTCACGGGCCGGCCCAAGGATCCCGAAGGCGTCAAGGCGCTGGCGGTGGCCGCGCTCAAATCCTTCGAAAATTACCGTCCCGGCGGCATGCGCATGTGGGCGGGCTCGGTGATCCTGGAGCCGGGGCTGGTCGAGGCGGACTTCAAGGAGCTCGCTGACAAAGGCGTCTGGCTCGCCAAGGCGGGCTTCGGCGCGGTGGAAACGCCATACGACTACGCCCCCATGGTGCAGTGGGCGCGCAAGCACGGCATGATCACCACGGTGCATACGGGCGGCTCGTCGATCCCCGGCTCGTCGGGCATCTGGTACGATCACCTGAAGGCCATGCAGCCGCACGTTTCCTTCCATGTGAATGGCGGGCCGGTGGCGATGCCGGATGAGGATTTCCCGCGCATCGTCAATGAGAGCGACATTGCGCTTCAGATCTGCACCGCCGGCAATCTGCGCACCGCGCTCTGGATCACCAAGCTGGCGCAAGAGGCCGACGCCTTCGACCGGTTGCTGATCGCCACCGACACGCCGACCGGCTCGGGCATCATGCCGCTCGGCATGATCTATACGATGACGCATCTGGCGGCCCTGGGCGACGTGCCGGTCGAGCACGCGATCGCCGCGGCCACGGGCAACAACGCGCGGGTCTACGGCCTCAATTCCGGCTTCCTGCAGGAGGGCAAGGACGCGGATGTGGTGATCGTCGACGCCTGCGTCGGCGGCTCCAAGGACACCGCGATCGATGCCATCCGCAATGGCGACATCTGCGCCGTGGCCGCCGTGGTCACCGATGGCGTGCCGCGCTTCGTCGGCCGCAGCCGCAACACCCCGGCGGCGATGAAGACCGTGCGCACGGCCTCGAGCAAGATCCCGATGGACTTTTCCGGCACCGGGCACTGACCTCGGGCGTCACTCCGCCTCCCCAACACCCCGATAACGGACACGACCCGCCATGGAGCCGACCTTCGCCAGCTATCACATCCGCA
>CAZBRE010000014.1:0-3442 GCA_964494065.1 uncultured Alphaproteobacteria bacterium | reverse complement strand
CGATAACGGACACGACCCGCCATGGAGCCGACCTTCGCCAGCTATCACATCCGCAAGTGGTACGCCCAGCTCGACGAGACCTTGGCCAACGAGACCGGCAAGCCGGCCGACGGCGCGCCGGTCAAGAAATTCGTCGTCGCCTGCGCCGTGCACAATCCCTATGCCGGGCGCTTCAGCGAGGACCTGTCGGAATTGATCGACGGCTCGGACAAGCTCGGCGAGGAGTTCGGCCGCAGGCTGGTCGCCTTCACCGGCGGCGAGGCCATCCAGAGCTACGGCAAGGGCTGTCTCGTCGGCGTCGACGGCGAGTACGAGCATGGCAACGCGCTGCTCACCACGGCCTTCGCCAACCCGATCCGCGAGGCCATCGGCGGCGGCAAGGCCTGGGTTCCGTCGACCGGCAAACGCGGCGGGCCGGGCTCCACGATCGACATCCCGCTGGCGCACAAGGACGCGCTCTACGTCCGCTCCCATTACGACACGATCACCGCGACCTTCGCCGACGCGCCGGAGCCGGACGAGATCCTGGTCATCATGGCCGCCGCCACCCGCGGCCGGCTGCACGCGCGCCTGGGCGGCCTCAAGCCCGAGGACGTGAAAGGCGAAGACGGGCTGTATTAGGTCGGGTTCAGCGACCCGTTTTCGGTTGCGGCGGCTCCGCCGTCAGATAACGCAGCAGCATCAGGGCCTGGTCGGTACAATCGACCAGCTCCGACATGATGCGGCGCAACTGCACGAAATCCTCGCGGCTCAGGCAGCCGAAATGCACGTCGTTCACCCGCGACTGGATCGCCGCGAGTTCCTTGAATTTCTCCCAGCCCGCGTCGGAGACGGTAAGCAGCACGCGCCGGCGGTCGGCCGTGTCCTGCACTTTTTCGACCAGGCCGAGCTGGATCAGCTTGCCGACCTCGTTGGTCACGAACGAGCCGCTCAGATGAAGGTGCTCGGCGACCGAGCTGACGCTGACGTCGCCCGATTGATTGAGATGCGCGATCGAGATCAGGATCGTGTATTGCGGGCCGGTGATGCCCATGATCGAGCCGTAGCCGTCCCGGATCGCCACGAGGCGCGCCGCGAAGGCCAGCGAATCGTGAACCAGCTTGCGGAATTCGTTGTCGTCGCCCTGCGTCAGCAGCTCCGGCCGGGTGACCGTCAGATGCGCCGGCGATTTTCCCTTGCGCCGCTTTTTGCCTGACGGCGGCGCGACATCGCTCCGGGTCCGTTCGCGGTTCTTAACGCTGGTTTTCGCCGAAGCCATTCGCTGACCTGCCTCCTTGGAGAACGCAATTCCGGCCGGGCTGCAAAACCCGCGCCCGGCCGTTCGGGTTTGACAACGCGCTATTCCGCGGCGGCGCTTTCTCCGCCGGCTTTCGCGCCGGGATCTCCCTTGCCGGGATCACGCTTCGATCCGTAGCTCGACAGCGCTGATTCGAGCAGATCGTTGCATTCGTCCCAGCCGAAGGTTCGGAAGCTGTGCCCGCAGGTGACGAACCGCGCGCCAGCATAGAACATCTCGTACTGGGTGTGGCGCCCGGCGTATTCCGAGCCGAGGATGTCCCAGGCGAGCTTCAGGAACTTGACGCGGTCCTGCGCCGTCTCGCCCTCGCGGGAGGAGATCTGCGTTTTCTCGATGACCTTCGCGAGCTCGGGGTTGTCGAAATCCGCCTCCGACGACGGCAGCATGATCAGGCTGCCGCCCGCCAACTCCCGGATCTCATGGACGAAGCGCGGGTAGAGGTCCTGCGTGTAGATTTGCGCCGCATAGAGTTGGCTCGGCCGCGGGCTGAAATACTGGCCGCGCTGGACGCCGTTGCTCTCCATGCCGTGGAGCATCCCCTCGACCACGCTCACCTCGGAGGCCATCCAGCCGAGCGTCTCGACGACCGAGGGGATGGCGATCGTGCCGATCGTCTCGGCGATCCGGCGCGCCACCCCGAGCATGAATTTCAGCTTCACCACCAGCCGCACCTGCGACTGGTAGTTCTGATAGACGTGGCCCGGCGTGTCGTGGAACTGCGCCCGGCACATATCCGGGTCCTTGAAGACGAAGATGCGGTCCCACGGCACCTTCACGTCGTCGAAATAGACCAGCGCGTCGTTCTCGTCGAAGTGGGTGGAGATCGGGTTGTCGAACGCCGACACGGCGGCGGCCTCGAAGCTCTTGCGTGAGAGCACCTTCATGCCCTTGGTCGCCATAGGCATGGCGAACGAGATCGCGAAGCGCTCCTCGTCGGGCTTGAGCGGCTGCAGGTTCGCCACGAAGACCTCGTTGGCCATGATCGAGCTGGTGCCGAGCATCTTGGCGCCGCGCACGGTGACGCCGGTCGTGTCCTCGTCGACGATGTGGAGCGTCATATCTTCACCCGTCTGCTCGCCCCACGCCTTTGCGCGGTTGGCCTGCGGGTTGATGATCACGTAGGTGAGGAAGAGATCGTTGTCGCGCGCATAGGCGTGATACTCGTCATAAGCCTTGGCGTATTTGGCCCCGTGCCGCTCGAACACGTCGAGGCCGATCACCTGCCCGGTCACGGCCGAGGCCACGTGGTCGGGCGAGCGCCCCATGAAGCCGTAATGCTGCTCGGCCCAGGCCGTCATCGCCTTGCGGCGCGACACCAGATCGTCGTAGGAGCCGGCCTTGAGCCAGGCTCGGTTGACCCGCGTCCCCTTCGACGTCGGGCTCTCGAAAGTCATGAGGTCACGGTTCGCGGGGTCGGCCTGAAAGTCGTAGAGCCGTGCGGCGGAGGCCACCGCATTCCGGAAGGCCGGATGGGTGGTGACGTCCTCGACCGGCTTGCCGTCGAGATAGACCTCCCTGCCGTCCCGCAGGCTCTTGATATGCGCCGCTCCATCCTTGACCGTCATATCCGCTCTCCTGTTGGTGACCCCGCAGCCATGGATGGCGTCACTGTCACAGCCCGTGTTGGTCGTCGCCGACAAAGACGCTCGAGAGATCGCCGTCCCCGCGCGAGGCCCCACTCCCGCATAGACCCGCGTCCCGAATTACCTTTGTAACTTCGGTTTTTTTAGAAGTCAATAATCGCGGCGGGTCGGGCTGGGGCGGCGGCGCCCGGAATGCTGGTGACTAGTCCGCCGTTTCCGCGGCAGCGCTCGCCGGTGTCCCCGGTTCGCTTGGAACGTCGTCATCGCGCAGCCAGACATAGATCGCCGGGATCACCAGCACGGTGAGCGCGGTCGACGAGGCGAGCCCGAAGAGCAGCGAGATCGCCAGGCCCTGGAAAATCGGGTCGAGCAGGATCACCGCAGCCCCCACCATGGCGGCCACCGCCGTCAGCAGGATCGGGCGGATCCGCGCCGCCCCCGCCGCAAGCAAGCAGGCGCGGAGCGGCTTGCCCTCGGCCTGATGCGCGCGGATGAAGTCGACGAGCAGGATCGAGTTGCGCACGATGATGCCGGCGAGCGCGATGAAGCCGATCATCGAGGT
>CAZBRE010000013.1:45950-51354 GCA_964494065.1 uncultured Alphaproteobacteria bacterium | reverse complement strand
GATCGACCCCGGTCACTTCGGTGAAGCGTTCGGAAAAAAAGGAAAAGCGGAGATTCTCATCCATCTCCCAGAAGAAGTCGGACGCTGACCTGGCGAAATCCTTGAACCGCTGCAGGGTTTGGTCGATCCCGATTTCGGCAAGTTTCCGGTCTGTGATGTCGAGCGCCGTGCCCCTGAGTCTTATGGGCTGCCCCGCCTCATCAAACTCGGCCTCGCCTCGTGAATGAATGTACCGCACGGAGCCATCGCTCCTGACGATGCGGAACTCGTTTTCGTATTCGCCAAGGCCATCCTGATAGGCGCGTTGAACGTTCAACAAGAAATCGGTTCGGTCGTCGGGATGGATGGCCGCGTGGACGAGTTCGGCGCTTGGTTCAACCGATCCGGGCTCGTATCCATAAATGCGATACTGTTCATCCGACCAAGTCAATTTCTCGGACGTGGGATCCATTTCCCAGCTGCCCATATGCGCCATGCGCTGGGCGGCGGCGAGGTTGGCCTCACTGCGCTTGAGGGCCGCTTCGGCCTGCTTTTGCTCGGTGATTTCCTGAAGGGTCGCCTGAACCGCTTTTTGCCCCCACCAATCGATCGTCCTGGTGAAGATCTGATACCAGAAGGTGGAGCCATCGAGGCGCTTTGCCTCGATTTCGTACCTGATGGGGGCCGGCCGGCCGGCCAAGCGGTCGAGGCGGTACTGGACGATGCGGTCCCGCTCCTCGGCGGGCAGGTGGACATCCAACGAGGGCACCGCGCACATCGCCTCGGGACTGTCATATCCGAACATCTCGGCCGCCGCCGCATTGGCGAAGAGCGGCTTTGCGTTCGTGTCTATGACCAGTATGCCCTGCAGCGATCCTTCCGTCAGATCGCGGAACCGCGCCTCGCTATCCTTGAGCGCCTTTTCGGCCTCCTTCTTTTCGGTAACCTCGACACCAAAGGCGATCAGGCGGGTGATGCGGCCGTCGCCGTCACGCAACGGTCCGAAGGATGCATCAACCACCATGAATTCGTCGGGGCCTCGTCGCGCGGTGAAATCGCCGCGCACGGTCTCGCCGGCCGCAGCGCGCTCCAGCGCCGCCCGCACCTGGTCCTGCACGTCAGGCGAGTGGGACCACCACGGTGTTTCCCAGAACGGCAGGCCAATGACGGCCTGACGGGTGAGATCGGCCGCCTCCAGCGGCGCACGATTGGCGTCGAGCAGAATGCCGTCCGGCGTGAATATTCCGACAAAGCCGAACAGGCTATCGAGGATGCCGCGAAGGTTGATCGGCTCGTGGAAGATGGTGACGACGTTACCGGAGTCCGGCAACTTGAAGACATAAGTGTCACGCCCGTCGGCACCGTGCCCGTCGGCGATACGATCGTCGTTGTAGGATTGAACCGGATGATGCTCCGCAACGCCGGTCTTCCACACGCGTCGCAAAACGCTCAGAAGGCCCGCGCCTTCGATATCGGGCAGCCGTCGCGAGACACCGACACCCACGACCTCATCCCGGGTGACGCTTTCGATCCGCTCGGCGGCCTGGTTGAAGTCGAGGCAGGTAAAGTCGTGCCCGTCGTCCACGGCGCGATAGATCGCAACCCCGCTATTCATTTGCTCGAATAGCTGGCGGCACAACACATCAAGATCATGCTGCGGCGCAGAGTTCGCGCGCTTCGGGTCCGACATGGAATGCTCTCGCACAATCAGGTCCACCGGGTAACTTCCCATAAACCAATAAATATTCGCTGAATTGGACCGGTCGGCGCGCGAAGGATGACGACGGTAATGACTTCTAATTGCTAGGAAAATTTACTTAACGCTCCCGACGTCACGGCCTAACAGACTGTGCCCGATCGGCCGGAGCCGTATGCGGAGCCTGATTCGGCGGTACTTGCATACGTGAGTAGGCACATACTTTTATATGCCTATTGAATGTTTGCGCTTTCGACAGCCGAGGGCACGACGCATACCGCCGTCACGAAACCGCGAAGCCTGCCTTTGGGCCAAGCAGGAGGCGATGCCCGGATCGATAGCCAGACCACGCTGCAGGCCCTAGTGTGTCCGGCAGGCTAGCGGCGCGAGCGACGCGGGGGTGATGAATGCCGACCGACGGACGGGAATTGAGCCTGGCGATCCTGATCGACGCCGATAACACAAGCGCACGCCACGCCCGGGCGATCTTCGAGGAGATTGCCACGCTGGGCGAAGCGAATGTCCGGCGGATCTATGGCGACTTCTCCGGCGACAGGCTGAGGGGCTGGCGCGACGTCATGCAACCGCTCGCCATTGTGCCGGCGCAACAGTTCAACTACACCACCGGCAAGAACGCCGCCGACATTACTCTGGTGATCGACGCGATGGACCTCATGCATCGCGGCGGGATCGACGGGTTCTGCCTGGTGAGCTCGGACAGCGACTTCACCCGCCTTGCCCAGCGCCTCCGCGAGGATGGCGCGCGGGTCTACGGCTTCGGCGAGAAGAAAACGCCGGAAGCATTCCGCAACGCCTGCACGCGCTTCATCTATATCGAGAACCTGGTCGATACGCCGGAGGAAGACACGAAGGCGAAGTCCGCGGCGAAATCCGCACCGCGGGCCAAGGCGAAGAAGGAGCCGCCCTCGAAGGCCGTTCCGCTGATCCGCAAGGCGATGGAGCAGGCCTGGGACGACGAAGATTGGGTCAATCTCGGCACGATCGGCCAACGCCTCAACCACCTGGCGCCCGATTTCGATCCACGAACCTATGGCTACGACAAGCTGGTGACCGTGATCGAAAAGAGCGGCAAATTCCAGGTCGAGCGCAGCAGCGGCCGCGGTGTTCGCATCAAGCGGCGCTGATCGGCAAAACTCCGCCGTTAACCCTCACGCCCGTGCCATTCCGTTCCCCGGCCGCGCGTGTGTAAGATGGGCATGCGGTCCCGTAGCCCGGCCTAGCAGTGGCGGACCGGGCATCGAGGGAGGAGACAATGGCGCAGCAGCAAGCCGCGGATCAATCCGTACCCCAGAGCGTCGAGGCCTATATAGATCAGCTCGATGACTGGAAGCTGATCCCGGGCTGGCAGGTGCTGGCCCGTGAGGTGCCGCCCGAGCCGAGCTCGACCGCGGTGCCCTGCCTGTGGCACTACGCCGACGTCAAGCGCCAGCTCGGCCTCGCCGGCCAGCTGGTGCCTGCCGAGGAAGCCGAGCGCCGCGTGCTCGTGCTGGCAAATCCGGGGCTCGACGGCCGGCCCGCCACCACCCCCACCCTCTTCGCCGATCTCCAGCTCGTCCTGCCGGGCGAGGAGACGAGCACCCATCGCCACACGCCGACGGCCGTCCGCTTCATGATCGAGGGCGAGGGCTCCTATGCGATGACGGCGGGCGAGAAGATGTCGCAAGCGTTTGGAGATCTCGTCCTGGGGCCGAGCTGGGGCTGGCATAGTCATGGCAATCCGGGCGACGATCCGGCGATCTGGTTCGATGCGCTCGACATTCCGCTGGTCAAGATGCTCGACGCCTCGTTCTTCGAGCCCTATCCCGGCGAGCATCATCCCGAGACCGAGCCCTACGAGGCCTCGCTCGCCAATTTCGGCCATACCGGGCTGTTGCCGAGCTGGGAGCGGCCGACCAACGGCGCCGCCTCGCCGCTTCTCAAATACCAGTATGCGACGGCGCGGCCGGCCGTGATGGCCCTCGCCGAGGACAAGGCGAGCCCCTTCGACGACATGATCCTGGAGTATGTGCATCCCGCAAACGGGGGGCCCTGCACCCAGACCATGGCGTGCTTTCTGCAGCGCCTGCGGCCCGGCGCCAAGACGCGTAGCCACCGCCACACCTCGTGCGCGGTCTATGTCGTCGCCGAGGGACGCGGCCGTACGGTGATCAACGGCGAGGCGCATGACTGGGCGGCCGGCGATGTGCTGGCGCTGCCAAGCTGGTGCTGGCACGCCCACGAGAATGCCTCCGGCGACGAGGATGCGATCCTCTTCTCGGTCACCGACCTGCCGGTGCTGAAAGCGCTCGGCCTCTACCGCGAGGAGGCGGCGGAGGGGGCTTGAGAATATCGGACTGCAGAAATTCTATTGAATTATAGAATATCTGATTTAGGATGATTTTCGAAAGGTGGGCCGGCCGCTCGTGCCGGAGATCACCGCCGCAGGGGAGGCTTCGATGCCCGAGCAAGCCACAGCACCGTTCATCCGCAATGCCTGGTACCAGGCGGCCTGGTCGCACGAGGTTGGTGCAGACGAAGCAGGGGCCGACGACGCGGGCAAGCCGCTCGCGCGTACGATCATGAACGAGGAGATCGTCCTCTTCCGCGATGCCGAGGGCCGCGCGCATGCGCTGGAGGACCGCTGCTGTCACCGCGCCACGCCGCTACGCCTGGGCGAGGTCGTGCCGGAAGGATTGCAGTGCGGCTATCACGGTCTCATCTTCGGCGGCGACGGCGCCTGCGTCTTCATCCCCGGCCAGGACAGTGTGCCGCCGCAGGCGCGCGTGCGCAGCTACCCGATCGTCGAGCGCCAGGAATTCATCTGGATCTGGATGGGCGATCCGGCGCTCGCCGACGAATCGAAAATCCTCGACTATCCCTGGAACGACGACCACGCGAACTGGCCGCACAAGCACGGCATGTATCATGTCGACTGCAACTACATGCTGCTGATCGACAACCTGATGGACCTGACGCACATCCCCTACATCCACCGCAAGACCATCGGTGGCGGCAACCGCATGGGCCAGGTGAACGCGCGGATGGACGTCAACAAGACCGAGACCGGCTGCCACTACATCCGCTGGATGCTGGGCATCGTCCCGCCGCCGACCTACTGCCGCGCCGCCGGCTTTTCGGAAGACACGCTGGTCGACCGCTGGCAGGACTTCGAATATGTGGCGCCCGGCAGCGTCGTGCAGTGGACGGGCGCGCTCGAGGTCGGCCGCGGTGCCGAAGAGAACCGCGACCAACCCGGCGGCTTCTCGCTCCGCCTTTATCATGGTGCGACGCCGGAGACCGAGCGGAGCTGCCATTACTTCTGGACGCCCGCCAACGGCTACCGCCAGGACGAGCCCGAGGCGACGCAGGCGCTCTACGACGAGATCGCCTACACCTTCACCGAAGATCTCGACTACCTGAACGCGCAACAAGCCTGCCTGGAGGCCGATCCCGAGCAGGTGCTGGTCGACATCAAGTCCGACCGCGCCCGCATCCTCGCCCGGCGCGCGCTCGACCGCATGATCCGGGCCGAGCAGCAGGCCGTCGCGGCGGAGTGAGGGCGCCGATCACTTCGTGAGTGTCGAGCCCCGCGCCAGGTCCTTGAAGACCGGCGCGCGCTTTTCCTGCATGGCCGTCGCCGCCTCACGCAGATCCTCCGACAGGAACATGCCCGCCTGCCAGGTCGCGATGTGGTTGAGCCCGTCGGCAACCGAGTGATCGCGGCCGTAG
>CAZBRE010000013.1:0-45850 GCA_964494065.1 uncultured Alphaproteobacteria bacterium | reverse complement strand
CTGCCAGGTCGCGATGTGGTTGAGCCCGTCGGCAACCGAGTGATCGCGGCCGTAGGTGAGCATCTCTTTCGTGCCCGCAACGGCGAGCGGCGAGTGCCCTGCGATGCGCCGCGCCACACCCGTGACTTCTGCCAACATCGCGTCCTGATCAGCGAACACCCTGTTCACGAACCCGCACGCCTTGGCCTCGGCCGCATCCATCGGCCGGCCGGTATAGGCGAGCTCGCGGGCAAGCCCGTCGGGCATCACGCGCGGCAGCCGCTGGAGGGTGCCGAGATCGGCGGTCATGCCGACCTCGATTTCCTTGACCACGAAATAGGCGTCCTCGGTGCAGTAGCGCATATCGCAGGTCGTGATCATGTCGATGCCGCCGCCGATACAGCCGCCCTGCACGGCGGCCAGCACCGGCAGGTGCAGACGTTCCAACACATTGAAGCAGTCCTGCAGCTCGAGCACCATGCGGCGCAAATTCTCCCGACGGCGGCCATCTTCGATGCCGCCGTCCGCCATGACGAACCCCGCCAACAGGGCGAGATCGATGCCGGCGGTGAAATGCGGCCCGGTCGACGCGATCACCACGGCGCGCGCCTCCGGCGTCTCCGCGATCCGCGCCACCGCGGCGGGCAGCTCGCGCCAAAAGGCGGCCGACATGGCGTTCCGCTTCTCCGGGCGGTTCAGGGTAATCCGGGCAACGCCGTCCTCGACCGCGACGATGAGGCTTTCGTAGTCAGCCGTGGTTCACTCCTTCCGGCTCGGGCCGCACACGACCTGTTGGTGCCAGTAAGATAGCTCGGCCCGGCGATTGCAACGGGGCGTCGTCCGGTTGACACACCCGTTATGCATTGCACCGGGCCCCGAGCCCGTGTCCAATGGCATCGTCACGGTCGGGCGGGTGGTCGGGGATGGGCAAACTGGCAATCGAGGTGCGCCAGGTCGGCGGGGCGCTCGGCGCGGAGATCGGCGGGATCGATCTCAGCCAGCGGCTCGATGACGCCACGGTCGCGGCGATCCGCCAGGCGCTCCTCGACCACCTCGTCATCTTCTTCCGCGATCAGGACATCACCCCGGCCCAGCACCTCGCCTTCGCCCAACGCTTCGGCGAGACGGCCGACTACCCGATGCTGAAAGGGCTCGATGGCTATCCCGAGATCGTCGAGGTGGTGAAGCTCGAGCACGAGCACGCCAATTTCGGCGGCGCCTGGCACAGCGACACGACCTATCTGGACATCCCGCCCATGGGCAGCATCCTGGTCGCCCGCGAGGTGCCCGAAGCGGGCGGCGACACCGAATTTGCCAATATGTATGTGGCCTATGAGAGCCTGTCCGCCGGCATGAAGGCGCTGATTGCCGACCTCAAGGCCATCAACAGCTCGACCAATCCGGTCGCGGCCGCGACCCGCCAGCACCGGATCGGCCAGGGCGCCAAGCGCGATCCGGCGGCCGAGATGCGCGCCGTCCATCCGGTCGTGCGCACCCATCCCGAGACCGGCCGCAAGGCGCTCTACGTTAACCCCGCGCATACCATAAGCTTCGACGGCATGACGCCGGAGGAGAGCGCGCCCATCCTCCAGGTCCTCTACGAGCGCCAGCAGCGCCCCGAATTCGCCTACCGCTTTCATTGGCGGCCCGGTTCGATCGCGTTCTGGGACAACCGCGCCGCCCAGCACAATGCGATCAACGACTATCACGGCAAGAAGCGCCTGATGCACCGGGTGACGCTCGCGGGCGAGCGGCCGGTCTAGGCCCGTCGCCTCGGTGTCACCCGGAGCTGGTCCGGGGTCCACGTCGATCCCGCGTTTTCCGCCGCCATGGATCCCGCTTACGCGGGAATGACGGTTGGAAACGACATGATGCTCATCATGTAATCCTGACTATCTACATACACGAAATCATGTCATGGTAGTTATCTGAATTACGGATAACTAAGAGCCGATCATGGACGCTGCTGATCTGAGGGTCTTCGAAGCCGTGGCCCGGCTGGGTGGCATGAACCGCGCCGCTGCCGAGCTCAATACCGTGCAGTCGAACGTGACCACGCGCATTCGCCGGCTGGAGGACGAGCTCGGTACGCCGCTCTTCGACCGGCACAGCCGCGGCGTCACGCCGACCCCGGCGGGTCTGCGCCTGCTGCCGCACGCGGAGCGGATCAACGAGCTGCTGGCAACGGCGCGGCGCGCGGCCACCGATGACGGCCGGCCGAAAGGGCCGCTGACCGTGGGCTCGTTGGAGACAACCGCAGCGCTGCGGCTTTCGCCCGTGCTCACGCGCTTCGTCGCGGCCTGGCCCGAGGTCGACCTTACCTTGCGCACCGGCACCACCGCCGAACTCGTCGAAATGACGCTCGACCGCACCGTGGAAGGCGCGTTCGTGGCGGGCCCCGTGGATCATCCGGCCCTGGATGCGACGGTGACGTTCGAGGAGGAGATGGCGATTGCGACCGCTCCGGGGATCGAAAGCCTCGACGATCTGGCGCATGTCGAGACGCTCAAGCTCGTGGTCCTGCGCGCCGGCTGCTCTTACCGACAACGCCTCGAGGCGATCCTGGCCCGCCGCGGGATAGTCGGCCTGCGCCAGCTCGAATTCGGCACCATCGACGCCATCATCGCCTGTGTCGCCGCCGGGCTCGGCGTGACCCTCATGCCGAAGGGCGTCCTCGCCGCGGCCGAAGTGGAGGGACGCATCGCGGTCCACGATCTGCCGCCCGGGGAGGCCATCGTCGAGACCCTGTTCATTCGCCGCCGCGACGGCTTTCTGTCCAGCGCCATGCGTGCGTTTCTGGAAGCCGCCCGCCTGCCCCAGGCCGAACGGCCGGCAGAACGGCGAACTGCCTAGATATCTTTATAACAGATAGCGCAATTCAATTATATTCATTTTTATAGGTCACTCATATCCGCTATATGAATGACCATGAACAGCCCTGAGGCCAAATTCGAGCGGCCGGACAATATCATTGCCCCATCATCGATTAGCACCTGGTCCGTCACCGTGTCGGGCCTGTGCGCGATCCTGGTCGGCATCGGCCTGGCCCGCTTCGCCTATTCGCCACTGATCCCCGCGCTGATCGAGGCCGGTTGGTTCAGCGCCGCCGAGACGGGCTATCTGGGGGCGGCCAACCTCGCGGGCTATCTCGCCGGGGCCTTGCTGGCCGCACGGATCGCCGATGCGGCCGGCACGGCGCCGACGCTTCGGGCGATGATGGTCCTCGCCGCCGCAACCTTCTTCGCCTCCGCCTTTCCGCTCGATTTCTGGTGGTATGCCGGCTGGCGCTTCGCCGCGGGGCTCGCGGGCGGCGTGCTCATGGTGCTGGCGCCCACCGCGGCGCTGGCGCAGGTGCCCGCAGCGCGGCATGGGCTTGCGGGCGGCATTATCTTTGCCGGGGTCGGGCTCGGCATCGTGCTGTCCGGCACGCTGGTGCCGCCGCTCCTGCGCCTCGGACTGGCGACCACCTGGCACGCGCTCGGCGGCCTGACGCTGCTCCTGACGCTGCTCGCCCTGCCCGGATGGCGGCGGCGGGTGATTAGCATTTTGCCGGCGCGGCAGCGCCGAGCACCGCTGCGACCGAACCGGACGCTTGTCGCGATCCTGCTCGTCTACGCGCTCTGCGCCATCGGTCTGGTGCCGCATATGGTCTTCCTGGTCGATTTCGTCGCCCGCGGCCTCGGCCGCGGCATCGGCACGGGCGCGCTCGTCTGGGTCGTCTTCGGCCTCGGCGCCGTGCTCGGTCCGATGGCCATCGGCCATATCGCCGACCGGGCCGGCTTCGCCCGCACGCTGCGCATCGGCCTCGTCATCCTGGCGTCGAGCGTCGGCCTGATCGCCGTCGTTTCCGACCTCTGGGCGCTGATCGTCTCGAGTCTGCTGGCCGGCGCCTTCGTGCCCGGCACCGTGGCCCTGGTGCTCGGCCGCATCCGCGAGCTGTTGGCCGAGGCGCCCGAGCAACAGCGCGCCGCCTGGGGGCTCGCGACCATCGCCTTCTCGGTCGGGCAAGCCGCGGCGGCCTACGCCTTCGCCTTCGTCTTCGCCCAAACCGGCTCCGCGCTCATCCTGTTCGCGCTCGGCGCCGGCGCCCTGGCATTGGCTCTCGCCATCAACATTGTCGGAGACCGCGGGCCGAAAGGTCGCGACACACCAATCCCCGCGAAGGTTTGAGCAGGTTGTTGCATCATCCGCCGGCAGACGCCTCGTGGTAGTCACGCGCGGGCGTCAGCCTCGCGATAATCATATGTCGCATCGAGCTGACCCATCACGTGATCGCCGAAGCGGAAGCCTGCCATGTCCGCGGGCGCATGCGCGGGATCGAGCGGCGCGATGTGCGCATCGAAGTTCGGATCGAAGAAATAGGCGACCGAATAGCGCTCGCGGCCTTGCGGGTTCACCACGCGGTGCGGGGTCGAGCGCCAGCGCCCGCCGCTCCACACCGGCACCGCATCGCCGGTATTGACGACGAAAGCGCCGGGCTTGGGCGGCACGTCGATCCAGGCGCCACCGGGGTCGCGCACCTGGAGCCCGCCCGCCGCATCCTGGGCAAGGATGGTGAGCGCACCGAAATCGGTGTGGGGGGCCGAGCCATAGAGCCCCGCCGGCGCATCCGCCGGGCGCGCGGGATAGTGGAGCAATCGTAGCCAGGTCGTCGGCCGCGCGAAGGTATCGTCGAGGGCCGCGGCGTCGCCCGCCAACGCCCCGGCCAGCGCGCCGACGAGGGCCCGGGCGAGCCGTTCGACCCTTGCTTCGTAGGCAAGCACGGCGTCCTTAAACCCAACCAGCCCCTCGGGCCACTGGTTGGGGCCGTCGAGCGGGCCGCCATGATCGCCGGGCGCGTCAGGCGTCGCTTCGTGGAGCTTGATGAAGGACTCGCTGAAATTCGGATGGACCGCTGCCTCGATGCTCGACGCCCGGTCGATGCCGGTAGCGAATCCGAGATAGCCGCGATGGAAACGGTTGACCGCGATCGCCGCTTTGGCCGCATCCGGCAGCGCGTGGAAGCGCGCGGATGCTTCGAAAACCGCGTCAATTGACGCTTGCGGCACGCCGTGATTGACGACATAGGCGAACCCCAATGCGCCGTAAGCCCGGTCGAGGTCGCGGCCGACCCGAGCACACCCGTCGGGCGTTTCGAGATCCGCCAGATCAATCGTCGGAATATCCCGCGTCATCGACGTCTAGCGCGTGCCGTAGATGCGGTCGCCGGCATCGCCCAGCCCGGGCAGGATATAGCCCTTCTCGTTCAATTGCCGATCGATCGCGGCGGTATAGATCGGCACGTCGGGATGCGCGTCGCGCAAGGTCTTGATGCCCTCGGGGGCGGCGAGCAGGCAGGCAAAGCGGATGTCCTTGGCGCCCGCTTCCTTGATCCGCGTGATTGCGGCGGCGGCCGAGCCGCCCGTCGCCAGCATCGGATCGACCACGATGGTCAGCCGGCCCGCCATCCCCTCGGGAAGCTTCAGGTAATACTGCACCGGCTGCAGCGTCGCCTCGTCGCGGTAGAGCCCGATCGTGCCAACCCGCGCCGAGGGCACCATGTCGAGCATGCCGTCGAGCAACCCGTTGCCCGCGCGCAGGATCGAGACGAAGCAGAGCTTCGGCCCCGCCAGGCGCTCGGCCTCCATTGTCTCCAGCGGGGTTTCGATGGTCACGGTCTCGAGCTTGACGTCGCGCAGGACCTCATAGGTCAAGAGCCCCGCGATCTCGCGCAGCAGCCGACGGAACAGATTGGACGGCGTGTCGTTACGCCGCATCAAGGTGAGCTTGTGGCGGATCAGCGGATGATCGACCAGGATCACGCCATCCCGCGACTTGTCCGGCATCGGTTTCCCCTTTTCTTCTTCTTGGCCCGTCCTGCCCGCCATCCGAGGTATCGCGAATCGGCGGGCGCGGCAAGCGTGGGCCGGCCAGCCGCCCACCACCGGCCGATTGGCCCAACCCGTGGTGCCTGATAGAACAGCGGGTCACCAAACCGGGGGAAACGGGCGGGCGAGCGGATATGGCCTGGGAAAAGCACGTCGAGGATATCGAGGCGAAACGCCGCCAAGCGAAGGCGCTGGGCGGCGAGGAGTCGGTGGCGCGCCACCACGCCAAGGGCCGGTTGACGGTGCGCGAGCGCATCGAGGCGTTGCTCGACCAGGGCTCCTTCCGCGAAGTGGGCGGGGCGGCCGGCGGCGCGGTGCGCGATGACGACGGCGCGCTCACGGATTTCACTCCAGCCAATTTCGTGCTCGGCTTCGGTGCGATTGCCGGGCGGCAATGCATCGTCGGCGGCGAGGATTTCACGCTCAGGGGCGGCTCGCCCAACGCGGCGGGCCTGCGCAAGAGCGTCTACACCGAGGAGCTGGCGCTGCAATACCGCCTGCCCCTCGTCCGCCTGCACGAAGGCGGCGGGGGCAGCGTCGCTGGCTCGGGCAAGGGCGGCACGGTCGGCGACAGCGTCGCCACGCCGCCGCGCTTCCGCTCGGTGGCGCGCACCATGCGGGCCGTCCCCGTCGCCTCGGCGGCGCTGGGCGCGGTGGCGGGGCTGCCGGCCTCGCGCCTCGTCGCCTCGCATTTCTCGGTGATGACGAAGGACAGCCAGGTGATGGTGGCGGGCCCGGCCGTGGTCGAGCGCGCGCTCAACCACCGGCCGACCAAGGAAGAGCTCGGCGGGCCGGAGATCCATGCGCGGAACGGCGCCGTCGACAACCTGGCCGAGGACGAGCCGGAAGCCTTCGCCCAGATCCGCGAATTTCTGAGCTACATGCCGCAGAACGCCTGGGAAGTGCCGCCGATCGGGCCCACGGACGACGACCCCAACCGACGCGACGAAGCGCTGCTCACCATCGTGCCGGAGAGCCGGCGCCGCGCTTATGACATGCGCGCGCTCGTCGCGATGGTGGCGGATCAAGGCTCGGTCTTCGAGGTGGGCAGGCTGCACGGCCGCGGCATGATCACGGTGCTGGCGCGGATCGCGGGCCAGCCCGTCGGCATCTTCGCCAATGACTGCATGCATTATGCGGGCGCGATGACGGCGGCGGGGGCGCAGAAGCTGACGCGCTTCATCCGCCTATGCGAGACCTTTCATCTGCCCATCATCACCTTCATCGACGAGCCGGGCTTCATGATCGGCCCCGACGCCGAGCGCGCCGCCACCATCCGGCACGGCACCGAGGCGGTGCTTGCCGCCGCCGATGCGCGGGTGCCCTGGGCCTCGATCGTCGTGCGCAAGAACTTCGGCGTGGCCTCGGCCGCGCATTACGGGCCGGGCGCTTATGTCCTCGCCTGGCCCTCGGCGGAGCTGGGCGCGGTGCCGGCCGAAGGCGGGGTCGCGGTCGCCTTTGGGCGCGAGATCGCCGCTCACCCCGATCCCGAAGCGCGGCGAAAGGAGATCGAAGCCGAGATGGCGGCGCGCCAGTCACCGGCGGCGCGGGCAGAATCCTTTTCCATGCACGACCTCATCGACCCACGCGAAACTCGCCCGGCGCTGGCGGACTGGATCGCGCGGGTGCAGCCGCTCTTGCCCTCTTTGATCCCACCGGCGGGCGTGGCCAACGGGCCTTGAAAAGCCCATATTTTCCCGAAATCCGAACCCCCACGAAAATCCAACGAAGTTGGTGGCTATGGCTGGACCTCTCGACGGCATTCGCATCATCGATCTGACGGCGATGATCTCGGGCCCTTACGCGACCATGATCCTCGCCGATCAGGGCGCCGACGTGATCAAGATCGAGATCCCGGGGCGCGGCGACCATGTACGCGCCGGCGGCAACCGCCAAGGCGGGCTGCCGGCCAGCTTCCTCAACAACAACCGCAACAAGCGCTCGATCACCATCGACCTGAAGAGCGCGCGTGGCATCGAGGTGTTGAAGAAGCTCGCCGCGAGCGCCGACGTCTTTATCCAGAACTTCCGCCCCGGCGTGGTCGACCGCATGGGCATCGGCGAAGCGGAAATCCGCAAGGTCTCGCCCGACATCATCTATGTCTCGATCAGCGGCTTCGGCGAGGCGGGGCCGTTCTCGCACAAGCCCGTCTACGACCCGATCATCCAGGCGCTTTCGGGCCTCGCCTCGGTGCAGGGCGGCGGCGACCGCAATCGCCCGCGCCTCGTGCGCACCATCCTGCCCGACAAGCTGACCGGTGTGACCGCCGCGCAGGCAATTGCCGCAGCGCTGCTCGCGCGCGAGCGGACCGGTACGGCGCAGCATGTGCGAATTTCGATGCTCGACGCGATCCTCTCCTTCCTGTGGTCGTCCGACATGGGCGGGCAGACCTTCATCGGCAAGGAAGTCTCCGAGGCGCGCGCGGCGAGCTTCATCGATCTCATTTACGAGACCAAGAACGGCCATATGAGCGTCGCGGTAATGAACGACCGCGAATGGGAAGGGTTTTGCCACGCCGCCGAGCGCCCCGAATGGCTGGAGGACGAGCGCTTCAAGACGCCGGAGCTGCGCGACATCAACATCGATGCGCGGCTCGAGCTCATCCAGTCGCGGCTCATCACCGACACCACCGAGGCGTGGATGGAAAAGCTCGACGCGCACCGCGTGCCCTGCGCGCCGGTGCTGACGCGCTCCGCCCTCCTCGATCATCCGCAGATCAAGGCGAGCACCATCATCGTCGAGACCGAACATCCCGACGCCGGGCTGCTGCGCCAGGCGATGCCCGCCGCACGCTTCGAGAAGACGCCGACCTCGATCCGGCGCCCGGCCCCCCAGCTCGGCGCCGACACCGAGGCGCTGCTCGACGAGATCGGCCTCGCCGCCGACGAGATTGCCGAGCTGCGCGACGCCAAGGTGGTCGGGCACTAACGGACGCCCGCTGGAACCTCACAACAACAAGGAAACGACATGGCCGATCACGTGATCACGTCGGAAGTTGCCGGCATGGTGTGGAAGATCGAGGCGAGCGCCGGCCAAACGGTCGCGGCGCAGGACACGATCATGATCCTGGAATCGATGAAGATGGAGGTGCCGGTGACCACGCCCGCCGCCGGCACGCTGCGCGAGCTGCTGGTGGAGGAGGGCGAAACCATCGGTGAGGGTCAGCGTCTCGCGGTGATCGAGGGTTAGGGCGGGCCACACATTCGGCACGGTGTCGGCGCCATATCGGCACGTTTTTCGCCCATTCGCGCCGCGTTTTCTGCCTAGCGTGCGAGGCTTCGGAGATCTCGCCCAAACGGACGAACCCATGCGGATCGGCAAGCGCGGCAGAGCGGCGGTTATCCTTCTTGGCGTGGCGGCCCTTGTGGCGATCGCGGTCGGCGGCGGCTACACGCATTACCTCGGCTATGAGCCGGCCAGCGAGCGCTTCCCGGTGCGCGGCATCGATGTCTCGCATCATCAGGGCGCCATCGATTGGGATGCGCTGAAGCGCGCCAAGGTCCGCTTCGTCTACATGAAGGCGAGCGAGGGCGGCGACCATGTCGACCGCCGCTTCGCGGAGAACTGGCGCGCGGCCGGACGCGCCGGGATCGCGCGCGGGGCCTATCACTTCTTCACGCTGTGCACGCCGGGGATCGCCCAGGCGCACAACTTCTTGCGCGCCGTGCGCATTGAGGCGGATGCGATGCCGCCCGCGGTCGATCTCGAATTCGGCGGCAACTGCAAAGCGCGGCCGACCAAGCAGGCCTTCCTTACCGAACTCACCGCGTTTCTTCGCGCTATCGAGCGTCACACCGGCAAGAAGCCGATCCTCTACGTCACGCGCCGCTTTCACGACCGCTATCTGACCGGCGCGCTCGGCGAGTACGGGTTCTGGATCCGCAGCATCTATTTCCGACCCGACCTGCCCGGCCGGCCGTGGCTCTTCTGGCAGTTTCACGACCGCGGCGCGCGCGACGGCATTGACGGCCGCGTCGACCTCAACGTCTTCAACGGCGATTGGGCGGCGTTCGAGCGCTGGCGGAAGACCGGGCAGTGGCAGCGCGAGGCAGGCCCCGCCCCGGCTTCCGACGGTTGACGCGGCAACTTGCCGCAGATCAAGGCGCTCAAATACGAAAGCGTCATATTGTCTGCGTCGGACATCAGGATTATAAGATGTATTGAAAATACTTCTTTTATCGGAAGCGTAGGAAAACGCACGTATTCCTGTGCTTCCATCCGATCCGGAGCGCACGCGCATGCCGACTGATCACATACCCGTGCCGCGCTACAGGATGACCGCCTGGCCATTGCTTTTCAGCCAGGGTTTCCGCCCGTTCTTTCTGCTTGCGGGAATCTGGGCGCCGGCAGGGCTCTTGCTGTCGCTGGCTTTGCTGTTCGGGTTCATTGACTTGCCATTCATTGGCACGGCAATGAGATTACACGCACACGAAATGTTGTTCGGCTTCGTCACGGCGGCTGTTGCCGGGTTCATCCTGACCGCCGTGCCCAACTGGACGGGCCGATTGCCGCTCCAGGGTCTACCGTTGGCAATCCTCGTAGCGCTGTGGATCGCCGGCCGTCTCGCCATGGCCTTCGGCGCCGCGCTCGGGACCGCGGTCACAGGTGTCATCGACCTGGCATTTCTCGTCGCGCTCGTCGCGGCCGTGGCGCGTGAGGTGTTCGCCGGGCGCAACTGGCGCAACCTTCCGGTCGTCGCGGCGCTGAGCGTGCTGGCGGTCGCCAACATTCTCTTTCATCTCGAAGCCGCAGACGCGATCGCAAGCGACGGCCTGCCGCTTCGCCTCGGGTTGGCCGTGATCGCGATGCTGGTCGCGCTGATCGGCGGGCGCGTCGTACCGAGCTTCACACGGAACGCGCTCGCCAAGGCGGGCGAGGAGGTGCTGCCGGCACCGATGGGCCCGCTCGACGCGCTTCATATGGCAGCGACGGTCATTGCCATGCTGTTCTGGGCCGCGATGCCCGAAGGCGTGGTTCCCGGGGTGGCGCTTCTGGTCGCGGCGGCGCTGGGCCTCGTTCGGTTGGCGCGCTGGCGGGGGCTGCGGACCCTGTCCGAGCCGCTCCTCTGGTCGCTGCATCTGGGATATCTGTGGCTGGCGGCCGCGCTGGCACTCCTCGGCGCGGCGGCCCTCAGCGAGGCGATCCTGGTCACGGCGGGCATCCACGCGCTCACCGCCGGTGCGTTCGGAACGATGATCCTCGCGGTGATGAGCCGCGCGACGCTCGGCCATACCGGCCGGCCGCTCACAGCAGGGAAGGGACTTGCCGGCGCGTATCTGCTCGTCGGCGCGGCAGCGCTGTTGCGGATCGCCGCCGCCCTGACGGACCAGGCGGCCGACATATTGCTGGTCCTCGCCGCTGCAAGCTGGTGTACGGCCTTCGTGGCGTTCCTCGCCGTGTGCGGCCCGATGCTGATCCGCCCACGGCCCCCAACGCCAAATGCAAAGAAAGAGCGCGCGTCAGCGGCTCGGTAAACCGAGTCGCCAGGCGATGCGCTCGGCGGGCGCGAGCAAGTCGCCCAGCGTGTGCCGGTCGAGCACGCTCATGAAAGCGCCGAGCGCATCGTCGAGCACCCAGTTGAGCACGCAGGCACCGGCGATGCGGCATTCATTGGTCGAGGGATCGAAGCATTCGACGACCGCCATGTCGTCTTCGCAGTTCCGCACCACATCGCCCAGATTGATCTCGCGCGGATCGCGCTCCAGCATGATGCCGCCCTGGCGTCCGCGAATGGTGCGGATGTAGCCGAGACGGCCGAGCCGGTGCACCACCTTCATCAGATGATTTTCAGAGATCCCGTAGCGCTCGGCGATCTCCGCGATCGTGGCCAGCTTGCCGTTTCGCACGCCCAGATACATGAGCACGCGCAATGCGTAATCGGTGTGACGCGTCAGATGCATGAAACGCGGCCCTTCCGGCGCAGCGAAGCGGTCCAATGCCTGTGCATTGACCGCTCGAAATAAGATGCATGGTTAATACATGTTTAATTTCTCCCAAGCAAGCCGCGGAATTGGTCGGTTTCCGGCCGAACCGCACCCCACACATATATAGTGGGTATATTCGGGAGGGGCGCTCAGCTTCGTGCCGTGACAGCGACCGCCAGGCGTTCGTAGTCGGCAAGCTCGTTATAGACCTGGGCGGAAAGCCGCACCCAAAGGCGTCCGCCGCGGCGGGCCATATGCACCTCGATCCGGTCCTCGAACCAGAGCGCGTCGCGCAGCGCATCGGCCGTCGCTTCGTCGCCGCTCAAGCTGTCCGGCAGGGCGACGCTCGCCATGGTGCCGATCATCGCGGGGTCGGCCTCGAAGCCTGTGCCCCAGCGATCGCTCAGCATCCGCGCCGCCTCCAGCACGAGGGCATGGTTGTGCGCCTGCATCGCCTCGAGCCCGAGCCGCTCCATGAAGGCAATGCCCTCGGGTGCTGCGAGCCACGGCGTCGGGTCGCGCGTGCCGACCCAGTCGAACTCGGCCAGCATACCCTGGTCGAGCCCCCAGGAGATGACCGGCGGGTGCAGGCCTTCCTGCTGGTCGGGCGCCGCCCACAGCACCCCGCAGGGCCGCGGCGCCATCGCCCATTTGTGCATGTTAGCCGTATACCAATCGACGCCGAGCGCGGCGATATCGACCGGGACCGCGCCGGGCGCATGGGCGCCGTCGACCAGCACGGCCACGCCGCGCGCACGGGCCAGCGCCGCCATCTCCCTGACCGGCATGACGAGCGCGGTGTCGGAGCTCACATGATCGAGCACGGCGATGCGGGTCTTGTCGCTCAGCGTCGCCGCGAAGGCGTCGATCACGGCTTGGGGGCCTGGGGCGGGGAAGGGGATCGCGGCGATCTTGACCTCCGCGCCACGTTCCCGCGCGACATAGCGCGCGACATTCGCCACCGCGCCATAGGTATGGTCGGTGATCGCGATCTCGTCGCCGGGCCCGAGCGGGAAGGAGCGCAGGACGGAGATGACCCCGCCGGTGGCGTTGTCGACGAAGACGAGGTCCTTGCCGTCAACACCAAGGAAGGCCGCGACCTTGTCTGCCGCCGCCCGCAAGGCGCCGGGTGGCCGCGGTTTCGCGCCCATCAGCGGCGAGATCTCCCGGGCTAGGACGGCCGCCGGCTGGCGCTCGATGCGCGTCTGCCAGTCGCGCTGCACCTCCAGCACGGATTTCGGCGTCGCGCCGACCGTGCCATGATTGAGATAAGCGACCTCCGGATCGAGCAGCCAAAGATCGAGCAGGTGACGGCCGAATTCGGTCATATCTTTCGATCCCCGGCTTTTCGATCCCCGGCCTTTCGATCCCGGGCGTTTCGATCGCCGGCCTTTCGATCCCTGGTCGGCGCAGGTCAGCCCGCCTTGGCCCTGGCCTGCATCCGCGCCCAGCTGTCACGGAGCGCCACGGTGCGGTTGAAGACCGGCTTGGCATGGGCGCTGTCGGGATCGGGGGTGAAGTATCCGAGGCGCTCGAACTGGACCGCCCGCCCGACCGGCGCCTCGGCCAAGGCCGGCTCGAGTTTCGCCGCGACCACCGACAGCGAATCCGGGTTCAAATCCTCCAGCCAGTCGCGCGCCTTGCCCGGATCAGGGTCGGCGAAGAGGTGGTCGTAGAGCCGCACCTCGGCCTCGAGCGCATGAGCGGCGGAGACCCAATGGAGCGTGCCGCGCACCTTGCGGCCGTCCGGCGCGTCGCCGCCCTTGGTCGCCGGGTCGTAGGTGCAGCGGATCTCCACGATCTCGCCGGCATCGTCCTTCACCACATCGGTGCAGGTGATGAAATAGGCATAGCGCAGGCGCACCTCGCGGCCGGGGGCGAGGCGGAAGAACTTCTTGGGCGGATCCTCCATGAAGTCCTCGCGCTCGATCCAGAGCTCGCGACCGAAGGGAACCTTGCGGCTACCGGCGCTTTCGTCCTCGGGATTGTTGATGGCGTCGAGCGTCTCGTCCTCGCCTTCCGGGTAATTCTCGATCACCACCTTGACCGGGTCGAGGACCCCCATGCGGCGCGCCGCCGTCTTGTTCAAGAGCTCGCGGATGCAGGCTTCGAGCGCCTGGACCTCGACCTGGCTGTCGGATTTGGCGACACCGATGCGCGCGGCGAAATCGCGGATCGCCTCGGGCGGCACCCCGCGGCGCCTTAAACCAACGAGCGTCGGCAGGCGTGGATCGTCCCAGCCATTGACGTGGCCGTCGTTCACCAGTTGGATCAGCCGGCGCTTCGAAAGCACCGTGTAGGTGAGGCTAAGCCGCGCGAACTCGTGCTGGCGCGGCCGCGAGGTGACCGGCAGGTGTTCGATCAGCCAATCGTAGAGCGGCCGGTGATCCTCGAATTCGAGCGTGCAGAGCGAGTGCGTCACCCCCTCGATCGCGTCCGACTGGCCGTGCGCGAAATCGTAGGTCGGATAGAGGCACCAGGCCTCGCCGGTGCGCGGGTGGGCGGCGTGGAGAATGCGGTAGAGCACCGGATCGCGCAGGTTGATGTTGCCCGAGGCCATGTCGATCTTGGCCCGCAGCACCCGCTCGCCATTGCCGAACTCGCCCGCCCGCATGCGCCGGAAGAGGTCGAGGCTCTCGTCCACCGAGCGCGCCCGATGGGGGCTGTCGCGCCCCGGCTCGGTCAGGGTGCCGCGGTATTCGCGGATCTCGTCGGCCGTGAGGTCGTCGACATAAGCCAGGCCCTGGCCGATCAGATGCTCGGCCCATTCATATAATTGCTCGAAATAGTCCGAGGCGTAGTGGAGGTGCTCGCCCCAATCGAAGCCGAGCCAGCGCACGTCCGCCCCGATCGCCTCGATATACTCGACCTCCTCCTTCACCGGATTGGTGTCGTCGAAGCGCAGGTTGCAGCGTCCGCCGAACTCCGCTGCCACGCCGAAATTGAGGCAGATCGACTTGGCATGGCCGATATGGAGGTAGCCGTTCGGCTCGGGCGGAAAGCGCGTGACGATGGACGCAACCCGGCCCGCCGCCAGGTCGTCGCGGACAATATCGCGGATGAAGTCGCGCGGGGCGCTTGCGGTTTCCGCGGCGCTGTCGGCGGCGTCGGTCATGGATGCATTTCAGCTTGGGTCAGCTTGGGTCAGCTTCGGTCGGCTTGGGTCGGCTTGGGTCAGCGTCTCGCCCACTCTTGCCAGAAAAGCGCCGCCCCGCCAAGCTGAAGCACGAGCGGACTGCCAACGCGGCAGTTCCGCCTGTGACGAAAGGTCCCATTGCTTAGAATTCTACTGGAAACGAATTGCAGCGGCTTTACGTATCATTGTCATATCGTAAGATAGAGTACGTGCCGGCGCAGGGGGGCCCATGCAGGCCGCGCACGGCGCCGTCAGAGAGACCCTCGCCCGAATGGCGACCCGAATGGCGAAAGGATACGCTGCCCGATCAACGAGAGGCGGAGGCCTTACGGCTCCGCGGCAGCGAAACACGCCCAGGCGCCATCCAGCCCTCCGGCTCGGCACATTACTAAGCGCCGTTCTCGTGTTGGCCCTGGCCGCACCGATGACGCCGGTGTTCAGCCAGGCCGTCAAATTCTTCCGCATCGGCACCGGCTCGACGGGCGGCACCTATCATCCGATCGGCGGCCTCATCGCCAGCACCATCTCCAATCCGCCGGGCGCCCGGCCCTGCGACCGCGGCGGCGCCTGCGGCCCCGAAGGCCTGATCGCCGTTGCCCAGTCGACCGGCGGGTCGGTCGCCAATGTCGAGGCGATCCGCGACGGTCAACTCGAATCGGGCCTCGCCCAGGCCGACATCGCCTACTGGGCCTACAAGGGCGAGCGCATCTTCCACCGCAAGGGCAAGAAGGTGACGAACCTCCGCGCCATCGCCAACCTCTATCCCGAGGCGGTGCATCTGGTGGTGCGCAAGGACGCCAAGATCGCCAGAATTCAGGACTTGCGGGGCAAACGGGTCTCGCTGGGCCCGAAGGATTCCGGGACCCGCGTCGATGCCGAGATCATCCTGCGGGCCTTCGGGCTCACCACCAAATCGATCAAGGCGCAGTATCTGGGGCCGGGACCCTCGGCCGATGCGCTGCGCGAGGGCAAGCTCGACGCCATCTTCCTGGTCGCGGGCCCGCCCGCGCAGGCGATCGTCACGCTCGCGGGCAGCACCGAGATCGCCCTGGTACCGATTAACGGCAAGCGCGTCGAACGCCTGCGCAAGCGTTATCCGTTCTTCTCCCAGGGGGTGATCCCGGCCGGCGCCTACAAGAATGCCGGCGATATCGAAACCCTCACCGTGGGCGCGCAATGGGTGGTCTCCGCCGACGTGCCCGAAGAGTTGGTCTACGCCATCACGCGGGCGCTCTGGCACCGGAATGCCCGGCAGCTGCTCGACGAGGGACATCCCGAGGGCCGCAATATCAAGCTGGAAACCGCGCTCAAAGGGCTCGGCGTGCCGCTTCATCCCGGGGCCGCGCGCTACTACCGAGAGGCGGGGCTGCTGGATGGGGCCCCGGGCAAGACCACCCCTCAGGGAACCAGATCGGACTCCGGCGTCCCGATGACGCCGAAAGCAAAGCCGGCCGCGGCCAGCAGCGGCGCCCGGCCGACGGAGTAACCCAGCCCGGCCGTCTGGCCAATGGGCTGAACGGGTTCAGTCGAACTCGTAACGCTCCTGCTCCATCGGCTCGTTCCGGGCGTCCTGCGCCCAGCTCTTCATCTCCGGAAGATCGAGGACGGCCTCGGCGTAATCGGCGGCGCTGCCCTCGAGCGTGACCCCGTAGGTCCTGAAGCGCGTCACCACCGGCGCATAGGCCGCGTCGGCGAGGCTGAGGCGGCCGAACAGAAACGGCCCGCCCTTGCCGAAGCGGGACCGGCAATCGCGCCAGATCGCGGTAATGCGGTTGATGTCGGCCTGCGCCTCGTGGCCGATCTCATGCTCCGAATAGCTGCGGCGCACATTCATCGGCAGCTCCTCGCGAAGCGCCATGAAGCCGCCATGCATCTCCGCCGAGACCGAACGCGCGATGGCGCGGGCGTGGTCGTCCCCCGGCCAGAGGTGGCGGCGCACGATGCCGGCGAGGTACTCACCGATGGCCAGCGAATCCCACACCACGAAGCCGTCATGGTGCAGCACCGGGACGCGGCCGGAGGGCGAGTATTTGCGGATCGTCTCCGAGGTCTCGGGCTCACCCAGCGGGATGACCTCCTCCTCGAACTCGATGCCGCTCATCTTCGCCGCGAGCCATCCGCGCAGCGACCACGAGGAGTAGTTTTTGTTGCCGAGATAGAGTGTCGTCTTGGTCATGCCGAACCTTCCACGTCGCCGCCTCATATCACGGTTCTGATGCCGCGACCACAACGTCGCGCCGCGGCGAATGCGCCGCCCGGCTTCCCTTTCCCGGGCTTACGGCGCATTCTTAGACCAAGTCGAGGCGGGCAGAAATTGCAGGACTCTCGCCTGACATACGATTGTAGGCGCAGTCGTATGAGTGACGGTCCGGAGGGGACGGCCCGGGAGAAGACCCGGGGAGAGACATGCGATGCTCGACCATCTGATCGACGACCCAGCCAATGCCATCCCGCTGGTGGCGCTGTCCACGGCAGAGCTTGAGAGTTGGAAGCAGTCCGCACCGGCGCCTGCGCGCGCCTGGGTGGACAGCACCGGCTTCACGGCCGAGGCCGGCGCGCTCTCGCTGGTGCCCGACGCATCGGGCGCGCTGGTCATGGCCTTGGCGGGTCTTGGCGAAGAGCCGCTGGGCTTGTGGTCGCTGGCGGGATTGCCGGCGCGCCTGCCCGAACGGCCCTTCCGCTTCCAAGGCGCCCCTGATGCCGAGACCGCCGGCAAAGCGGCGTTCGGCTGGGCGATGGGGATTTACGAATTCACGCGCTACAAGGCTTCGACCAAGCGCTATGCCAGCCTGGTCTGCCCCGAGGGCGTCGACCGGGCGGCGCTTGCCAGCGCCATCGCCGCCGCGGGTCTCGTCCGCGACCTCGTCAACACGCCGGCCGAAGACATGGGGCCGGAGGAACTGGCCGAAGCCGCGCGGAACCTCGCGCGCGCCAACAAGGCCAAGTTCGCGGTGACGGTGGGCGAGGATCTCTTGAAGAAGAACTACCCCTCGATCCACGCGGTCGGCCGGGCGAGCGTGAACGCGCCGCGCCTCATCGACTTCGTCTGGGGCGATGCCGACGGCCCGAAGGTGACGCTGGTCGGCAAGGGCGTGTGCTTCGATTCCGGGGGGCTCGACCTCAAGCCCGCCGCGGGCATGAAGCTGATGAAGAAGGATATGGGCGGAGCCGCGAACGTGCTCGGCCTCGCCGCGATGATCATGGAGGCGGGGTTGAAGCTCCGCCTGCGCGTGCTCATCCCGGCGGTGGAGAACTCGGTGAGCGGCAACGCCCTGCGGCCGATGGATGTGGTGACGACGCGGCTCGGCAAGACGGTGGAGATCGGAAACACCGATGCGGAAGGCCGCGTCGTTCTGTCCGACGCGCTCGCCGAGGCGGCGTCGGAGAACCCCGATCTCATCATCGATTTCGCGACGCTCACAGGGGCTGCGCGGGTGGCGCTCGGCCCCGAGCTGCCGGCGATGTTCACCAACGACGATCCGACCGCCGATGCGCTGATCGGCCAGGCCCACCGCCAGGAGGACCCGCTCTGGCGGATGCCGCTGTGGAAGCCTTACCGCAAGATGATCGACGGCCAGACCGCCGACATCACCAACGCCTCGATCAGCCCCCATGCCGGCGCGATCACGGCGGCGATCTTCCTGCAGGAGTTCGTCAATCCCGGCATTCCCTGGGTCCATCTCGATATCATGGCCTGGAACCCCGTCGCGCGGCCCGGCCGGCCGGAAGGCGGCGAGGCGCAAGGCATGCGCGCCGCCTTTGCTGCCATCGTCGAGCGGTTCGGGCAATAACGCTGGCGCACAAGTAAGGCCCCTCACCCTCCCACCGCCCATGAAAGATATGGGCGGCGGGCCCCTCCCTCTCCCGCAAGGGGAGAGGGGAAAAGAAGCGCTCGGTGTCGTTCCCTGTCCCCTTGCGGGAGAGGGTTAGGGTGAGGGGCTGAAACGCTGATGGCGTTTCAGCGCCGAAGGCGTGTTTCAGCTCAGCAAGCCCTCAATAGCCCCGCGCTGCGTCGACGAGATTGAGCGGCGCCTCGCCCGACCGCACCCGGCGGATGTTTTCGATCACCTGGGCCGCCGAGGTGCGCGGATTGGTGAGGCCGGCGATATGCGGCGTCACGTGGATCTTCGGATGCGCCCAGAACGGATGGCCGTCGGGCAGCGGCTCGGTCTGAAAGACGTCGAGCGTTGCCCCGGCAATGTGCCCGCGGTCGATCGCCGCCAGCAGATCGTCCTCGACGACATGGCCCCCGCGCGCGAGGTTGATGACGTAGGCGCCCTCGGGCAGCGCCGCGAACGCGGCCGCATCGAGAATGCCGAGCGTCTCCGGCGTCAGCGGCAGCAGGCAGACGAGGATATCGGTGCGCTGAAGGAAGGCCGCGAACCCGTCGTCGCCGTGAAAGCTCTCGATGCCCTTGAGCGATTTCGGCGTGCGGCTCCAGCCGGCGACCTGGAAGCCGAGCGCGGCCAGCTTCATCGCCGTATCGCCGCCGATCGCCCCCAGCCCCAGCACGCCCGCGCGCACCAGCGGCGTGTCGCGCAGCCCCGCCTGGTGCCAGAGCCCGGCGCGCTGGTTCGCATCGTATTCGTCCATGCGCCGGTGGTGGCGCAGCGCCGCGAAGATCACGTACTCGCCCATCTGCCGCACCATGTCGGGATCGACGAGGCGCGCCACCGGCACGCCCGCGGGCAGATCGGGGTCGACGAAGATGTGATCGACCCCCATGCCGAGCGACTGGATGAGCTTCAGATTCGGAAACCGCGCGAGCAGGCCCGGCTCCGGCTTCCAGGCGAGCGCGTACTCGATCTCGGAAAGATCCCCCGCCTCCGGCCAGACGCGGACGTCGAGGTCGGGCAGCCCCTCGGCCAGCATCGCGCGCCAGGCGTCGGGGTCGTCGGATTTGGAGATGAAGAGGAGGGCCATGTCTGTCTGCGTGTTGATGCGAAACGCCTGCGGCCGGCAGCGGCCGGGGTCCGTCAGCCAGCCTTCAGACCGGCCAGCAGGATCCGCAAGACGTCCTTGAGCTCGCGGTCCGTATCGCCCTCGGCCCACTTCTTGTGATGCGCCGGATGGTGGAAACCGATGGTCGCCGCAAACACCGCCTTGGCCGTTCGAAGCGGGTTGGACTTTGCGAACTCGCCCGCCGCGATGCCGTCCTCGATGATCTTGGCCAATTGGCCGACCAGTTCCCCGACATGCGCCTGCGTGACCTCGCGCGCTTCCTCGGCGAGCGCGAGGTAGGTCGCGTAGAGCTCGGGGTCCTGGCGCGCCTTTTCCTGCTTGATCGAGGCCAGGCGGGTTATCCAGCTCTCCAGGCGCTTCGTCGGCGACCCACGCCCTTCGACGATGGCCGACAGCGGTTCGGTTATGCGGGCCAGCCAGCGCTTGGTCACCGCATCGCGCAGCGCGGCCTTGCTCGCGTAGTGCCGATAGATGCTTCCATGGCTGACGCCCAGCGCGCGCGCGACGTCGACGATCGTGGTTTTCGTCGGGCCGAAGCGGCGCAGCACGTCTTCCGCCGTGTCGACGATCCGGTCGGACGTGAGCACGTTCTCGCTCAAACAGGCGCCTCCCCGCTTCCATGTCCCATCTGTGCCAGCCGACCCGAAACGCGCGGCGTCACGCTCCGGACCAGGCGGCAAACAAGATACATGATTCGGGCGTGATGCAGCCTCCGAACTTCGCAGCCGAACCGGCAGCCGGTTCGAGAGCGATTGCCTAAGTCCGCTCGCTGTCGAGCAGCGCCATCTGAGCGGGAACGTACCGGTCGCCTTGGGCTGCGCCGGGCGGGACGGCGGCTTCGATCTGCGCCATGTCGTCGGCCGACAATTGAACGTCGAGCGCTCCCAGCGATTCGCTCAAGCGCTCGCGCCGACGGGCGCCGATCAGCGGAATGACGTCGTCGCCCTGCGCCAACACCCAAGCCACGGCGATCTGGGCAACCGTGCAGCCCTTCGCCGCCGCCAGCTCGCGCAACCGCTCGACCAGCGCCAGGTTGGTCTTGGCATTGTCGCCGGTGAAGCGCGGAAGATGGGCGCGGAAGTCGTTGCCCGCAGCCGCCCGGTCCGCGGACCAGTGGCCGCTCAGCAGCCCGCGGGACAAGACGCCGTAAGCCGAAATGCCGATCCCGAGCTCACGCGCCGTCGGCAAGATCTCCGCCTCGATGCCGCGCGAGATCAGCGAATACTCGATCTGCAGCCAGGCGATCGGATGCACGGCGTGGGCGCGCCGCAGCGTCTCGGCGCCGGCCTCCGACAGGCCGATATGGCGCACGAAGCCCGCCTCGACCATGTCCTTGATCGCGCCCACGGTCTCTTCGATCGGCACGTTCGGGTCGACGCGCGCCGGCTGGTAGAGATCGACATAGTCCGTGCCCAGGCGCCGCAGCGTGTAGGCGAGGAAGTTCTTCACCGCGGCCGGGCGGGCGTCGACGCCGATGAAGCCAAGATCCGGCGAGCGCATCGCGCCAAACTTCACGGCGATGAAGACGTCCTCGCGGCGACGGCCTTCAAGGGCTTGGCGGATCAGCATCTCGTTGTGCCCCGCGCCATAGAAGTCGCCGGTATCGAGAAGGTTGACCTCAGCGTCCAGCGCCGCGTGAATGGTCGCGATGCTTTCGTCGCGGTCCGCCGGACCGTAGAAGTCCGACATTCCCATACAGCCGAGCCCGATGGCGGAGAGGGTCTGGCCGGTCTTTCCAAGCTGCCGTTCGAGCATGGTCTATCCTCAAAGCTGATGCTGGAGGGAAGATACTTAATAAATGACAAATATCAATAATTGTCATTCAATAATAATTACCCTAGGACCAACTCATGCTCCCGGGCAAGCGCGAAGTCGATCTCGTCCAGCACCCACCTCCGGCCAGACACGGATCTCGAGGTTCGGCAGATCCTCGGTCAGCATCGTCCGCCAAACATCGGGGTCGTCCGACTTGGAAATGAACAGGAGGGGCATGACTAACTGGCTGGTGGCGGATCGCAATCCTGATTGCGGGACCTTGTCGGACCTGGCGGAGTACCGTGATTTTTATGAAACCGCCAATTTTGATTGTGTCCGGTTGGCGTTTGACTACCGTTGCCGCACAATCTTCGGGAGAGGAACGATGCGAATCGATCTAGTTGAATTGCTGCGAACGCGGACGATTGCTCACCCGTCCCGATTTGTTACGGTCGAATCACGATGCGCGTCAGATATTCGAATTGCCGTCGCTGGATTTCCGTGGTGGTTCGAAAACCCTCCCGCCGACGAGGACAGGCAAATAACATTTCACTTCGAGGAAATTACCGAAGGGACACTCGACGCCGAAATATTCACTTCCGATCCCTCCAATGAGGATCTCGAACTCTTCGATGTCCGGCCGCTATCGGAATTGTTGTGGTCGAAAGGGGCCCACTGCAATCTCTATTGCAACGGACCTTTGCCGAATCCGCTCAATGTATATGCGGCGCTTCATGATTTCCTTTTGTCAGTTGGTTGCCCTTACGGGCCGGAGCGTTACCTGAATATGGGTGATGGCGGATCACTTAGTGAATACTCGGGGATCGCCACTTCGAAATCGTTTCATTTGTTTCGCGGCCCGGAGACAATTTGCGAAGTGGTATGTGCGGAAGTGGAAAAAAGTGGAACAAGCTTCAACACCATCAAAGGCAGGGAATTGTCAGGGAATTTGATTTTCGCCCAGATCGCGCAATCGCATCTGATTTGCCAATCCGCCTTCGCCACTTTTGATGATTGGCCACCCAATCCGCAGTAACGCACCAAATCGCTACACCCCCACGACCCCGCTCGTATCGGCGCGGAGCTCGAAGGCCGCGGCCATGAGGGCCTTGGTGTAGGCCTCCTGCGGTGCGTCGATCACCTGCGCGGCCGGGCCTTGCTCGACGACCAGGCCGTTCCGCATGACGATGACGTCGTGGCTCATCGCGCGCACCACGCGCAGATCGTGCGAGATGAAGATATAGGCGAGCGCGTGGTCGCGCTGGAGCCCGCGCAAGAGCTCGACCATCTGCGCCTGCACCGACATGTCGAGCGCCGAGGTCGGCTCGTCGAGGATCAGGAGCTTCGGTTTCAAGACCATGGCGCGCGCGACCGAGATGCGCTGGCGCTGGCCGCCGGAGAACTCATGCGGATAGCGGTGACGGGTCGCGGGATCGAGCCCGACCTCCTCGAGCGCGGCGATGACCCGGGCATCGCGTTCGCTGTCATCGCCGATGCCATGGATACGAAGCCCCTCGCCGATAATCTCGCCCACGGTGAAGCGCGGCGAGAGGCTGCCGAAGGGATCCTGGAAGACGATTTGCATCTCGCGCCGGAGCGGGCGGAGCGCCTTGGAGCGAAGCCCCTGGATGTCGCGGCCCATGAAGACGATCGGCCCCTTCGAGGAGATCAGCCGGAGGATGCCGAGGGCCAGGCTCGACTTGCCCGAGCCCGATTCGCCGACCACGCCGACGGTCTGGCCGGCGCGTATCTTGAAGCTCACCCCGTCGACCGCCTTCACGTAATCGACGGTACGCCGCATCACCCCCGCCTTGATCGGGTACCAGACGCGGAAATCGTCGGCGGAAATAATCTCCGCCGCGGTCTCATCGTAGGCGCCGGGGGTGCCGCTCGGCTCGGCGGCGATGAGCTGCTTCGTATAGGGGTGCCGGGGATTGGCGAAGACCTCGTCGGTGGTGCCGTCTTCGACGATCTCGCCCAGACGCATCACCGCGACGCGCGGCGCCATCTTGCGCACCACACCGAGGTCGTGGGTGATCAGCAGCATCGCCATGCCGAGCTTCTTCTGCAGCGCCAGCATCAAGTCGAGGATCTGGGCCTGGATCGTCACATCGACCGCGGTGGTCGGCTCGTCCGCGATCAGCAGATCCGGCTCGTTTGCAAGCGCCATCGCGATCATCACGCGCTGGCGCTGGCCGCCGGAGAGCTCGTGGGGAAAGGCGCCGAGACGTTGCGCCGCATCGCGGATGCCGACGAGATCGAGCAGCTCCAGCGTGCGCGCCCGCGCCGCGCTCGCGACCAGGCCTTTATGCGTGATCAGGATCTCGTTGATCTGCTTCTCGATCGTATGCAGCGGGTTGAGCGCGGTGATCGGCTCCTGGAAGACCATCGAGATGCGGTCGCCGCGGATGTCACGCATCGTGGACTCGCGCGCGCCCATCAGCTCCTGGCCGCGGAACCGGATGCTGCCCTTGGGATGGCTCGCCACCGGATAGTTGAGGAGCTGCAGGATCGAGAGCGCGGTTACCGACTTACCCGAGCCCGACTCGCCGACGAGCGCCATCGTCTCGCCCTTCTCGATTTGGAAGGACACGCCTTTCACTGCTTCGGTCAGGCCGAGCGGCGTGCGGAAGGCGACGTGCAGGTCGTCGACCTGGAGCAGGGGAGCCGCGTCGTTCATCGCTCAGGCTCCGCCGCCGGCACGGGTGGTGCGTCCTGAGCGGCAACCGTCTCTTCGGGCGGCACCCCGCCGATTACCGCCTTGCGCGGATCGAAAGCGTCGCGCACCGCCTCGCCGATGAAGATCAGGAGCGAGAGCATCACCGCGATCACCGCGAAAGCGGTGATGACGAGCCACGGCGCGTGCAGGTTCGCCTTGCCCTGCTTCAGCATCTCGCCGAGCGAAGCCGAGCCGGGCGGCAGGCCGAAGCCGAGGAAGTCGAGCGAGGTCAGCGCCACGATCGAGCCCTGCAGAATGAACGGCATGAAGGTGATGGTCGCAACCATCGCGTTGGGCAGCACGTGGCGGAACATGATCGCACCGTCGGACGCGCCCAGTGCGCGCGCGGCGCGCACGTAATCGAAGTTGCGCGCGCGCAGGAACTCCGCCCGCACCACGCCGACGAGCCCCATCCAGCTGAAGAGCAGCAGGATGCCGAGCAGCCACCAGAAGTTCGGCTCGATGATGGCGGAGAGAATAATCAGCAGGTAAAGCAGCGGAATGCTGTCCCAGATCTCGATGAAGCGCTGGAAATAGAGATCGATGCGGCCGCCGAAATAGCCCTGCACCGCGCCCGCCGCCACGCCGACAATGGTCGAGAGAATGGTGAGAATGATGCCGAACAGCACCGATATGCGGAAGCCGTAGATGAGCCGCGCCACCACGTCGCGGCCCTGATCGTCGGTGCCGAGCCAGTTCTGCGCCGTCGGATAAGAGGGCGCGGGGACGGGGAGGTTCCGGATCTGCGTGTCGTGGCGGAAAGAGATGAGCGGCCAGACCACCCAGCCGCCCTTCTTCTTGATGTTTTCGATCAGGTATTCGTCGGTGAAATCGGCGGTGGTCGCGAAATCGCCGCCGAAGGTCGTCTCCGGATACTGCTTGATCACCGGCGAATAGACGCCGCCGTCGTACCAGACGAGCAGTGGCTTGTCGTTGGCGATGAACTCGGCGAAGAGGCTCAGGAAAAACAGGATCAGGAAGATCCAGAGCGACCACACCCCGCGCCGGTTGGCGCGAAAGTTGGCGAGCCGCCGCGCCGAGATCGGGGAGATCGTCCAGAAGAGGAAGCGTCGCGCGCCCGTTTTGCCCGATCGCGCCATCTCACACTTCCCGTGTCTCGAAATCGATGCGCGGATCGACGAAGACATAGGTGAGATCGGTGATGAGCTTGATCAGCAGGCTCAGCAGCGAGAACACATACAGCGTGGCGAAGACGATCGGGTAGTCGCGCTCGAAGACGGCCGTGAAGCCGAGGAGGCCCAGCCCTTGGAGCGAGAAGATCACCTCGATCAGCAGCGAGCCCGCGAAGAAGATACCGACGAAGGCCGCGGGAAAGCCCGCGATCACGATCAGCATCGCGTTGCGGAAGACATGGCCGTAGAGCACGCGCCGCTCGGGGATGCCCTTGGCACGCGCGGTCAGCACATACTGCTTATTGATCTCGTCGAGGAACGAGTTCTTGGTCAGCATAGTGAGGCTGGCGAAGCCGCCGATCACCATGGCGAAGACCGGCAGGGTGATGTGCCAGAAATAGTCGACGATCTTGCCGAAGAAGGAGAGCTCGTGCCAATTCGAGGAGACGAGCCCGCGCAAGGGGAACCAGTCGAGATAGCGCCCGCCCGCGAAGATCACGACGAGCAGGATCGCGAAGAGAAAGCCGGGGATCGCGTTGCCGATGATGATGACGCCGCTGGTCCAGCCGTCGAAACGCGAGCCGTCGCGCCTGGCCTTGGCGATGCCGAGCGGAATGCAGATGAGATAGATGATCAGCGTGGTCCACAGCCCGAGCGAGATCGAGACCGGCATCGCCTCGAGCACGAGCTGCATCACGGGTTTGCCCTTGAAGAAGCTGTCGCCGAAATCGAAGGTGACGTACTTCCCCAACATCACCGCGAATTGTTCGTGGAGCGGCTTGTCGAGACCGAATTCTTTCTTCAGCCGCTCGATCAGCTTGGGGTCGATGCCGCGCGCGGCCCGGCTCTTCGCCTCTTTGCCGGCGCCCGCGCTCTGCTGGCCGCCCCCCGTTTCGGCCTGGCCGCCGCCCGAGCCGATGCGCTCGGTCGCCGCCGCACTTCGCCCGCGCATCTCCGCGATCAGCCGCTCGACCGGCCCGCCGGGGGCGGTCTGGATCAGTGCGAAGTTGATCACCATGATGCCGAAAAGCGTCGGCAGAATGAGCAGCAGCCGGCGGACGATATAAGCAAACATTGGCTAGCGGCCGCCCACGGTCAGCGACGCCTGAAAACGGAGAGCTGGGCGGGGGCGTTGGCCACGATCGTCAGTTCGGCTTCAGCGACGAGCCCAGCGCCGCTTCTTTCTGCTTGTCGACCCACCAGACGAAGAGATCCTCGCCCCGGATGGTCGGCTTGCCCGGCCGGCCGAACTTGTCCCAGAAGACGATGCGCTGCGCCGGAATGTGCCATTGCGGGATCACATAGTGGTGCCACAGCAGAACCCGGTCGAGCGCGCGGGTGCGGGCGACCAGGCTGTCGCGGTCGGGCGCGGAGATGACCAGCTCGACCAGCTCGTCGATCGCCTTGTCGCTGACGCCGAGCCAGTTCTGCGAGCCCTCGATCTTGGCCGCATGGCTGCCCCAATAGTTGCGCTGCTCGTTGCCGGGGCTGAGCGACTGGCCGAAGTTGAGCGTCGTGATGTCGTAGTCGAACTTGCGCATCCGCGCTTCGTATTGCGAGGGATCGACGAGGCGCACCCGCGCCTTGATGCCAAGCCGCTCGAGGTTCTTGGCGAAGGGCAGGAGGATGCGCTCGAATTCCTGGCTGCCGGTGAGGATCTCGAACTCCATCGCCTCGCCGGTCTTTTCGTTGACGAGCTTCTGGTTCCTGACCACCCAGCCGGCCGCCTTCAGCAGCTTGAAGGCCTCGCGCAAGCCACGCCGCAGCTCGCGCCGGTTCTTGTAGGAGGGAACGTCGTAGACCCTGGTGAAGACCTCCGGCGGCACCCGCCCCTTGAAGCGCTTCAGGATCTTCAGCTCCTCGCCCTTCGGCAGGCCGCTCGAGGCGAGCTCGGAGTTCTCGAAATAGCTCTTGGTCCGCTTGTACTGGCCGAAGAAGAGCGTGCGGTTGGTGTAGTTGAAGTCGAAGGCGTAGCCGAGCGCGCGGCGCACGCGCGCATCGGAGAATTTGGACTTCCGCGCATTGATGGCGAAGGCCTGCATGCCCGCGCCGCTTTCGGTGGGCACCATCAGCTTGATCAGCTTCTTCGCCTTCAGCGCCGGGATCTCATAGGCCGTGGCCCACGCCTTGGCCTGGTTTTCCTGGCGGTAGTCGATACGGCCCGACTTCAACGCCTCGCGCAGCACGGTGGTGTCGCGGTAGTAGTCGAGGCGGATGCGGTCGAAGTTATACCGCCCGCGCATGATCGGCAGCTTGGCCGCCCAGTAGTTCTTGTCGCGGACGTAAGTGATGCGCCGGCCGGCCTCGAACTTTTCGATCCGGTAAGGCCCACTGCCAACCGGCGGGTCGAGCGTCGGCTTGGTGAAATCGCGCTTCTCCCAATAGTGCTTCGGCAGCACTGTGAGCTCGGCGATGATCAGCGGCAGCTCTCGGTTCTCGCCCGGCTTGAAGCTGAACTTGACCTTGAGCGGGCCCAGCTTTTCCACCTTGGCAACGTGGCTGTAATAGAAGCGATAGAAGGGCACGCCCTTCTCGACCAGGATGTTGAAGGAGAAGATCACGTCGTCGGCGGTGATCGACTTGCCGTCGTGAAAGCGCGCCTCCTTGCGGAGATTGAAGATCACCCAGGACCGGTCCTTCGGCACCTCCATCGACTCGGCGATCAGCCCGTAGCGGGTGAAGGCCTCGTCGTTCGAGGCCATCGTGAGCTGATCGTTCAGCAGACCGATCAGGCCGGCCGCGCTGCCTCGGATAATGTAGCCGTTGAAGGAGTCGAAGGTTCCGTTGACACCGAGCCGCACGATCCCGCCCTTCGGCGCGTTCGGATTGACGTAGTCGAAATGCGTGAAGCCCGCTTTGTATTTCACGTCGCCATGCATGGCGATGCCGTGCGACGGGGTTTGCGCCGCCGCCTGCCCGCCGGCCATCGCCCCCAACACCAAAACCGCGAATAACGGCGCCCGCGGCAATGCAGCGGCGGCGGCCGCGATCGCGGCCGGCAGGAGCTTTGTCATCGGTCTTCACCCTCCGAGGCTTGCGGTCGGCGCGCACGCTGCGCCGGTGAGACGACGCGCGCGCATATTTGACGATGGATCTGGCAATGGATCGACAAAGGATTGGCAATGGAATGGCAACGGCTTGTCGGCGTTCATGCGTCGGCGTGTTTCGTCAGGTGATTCTAAGACGATTGCGGTCTCTCACAAAGCGCGTTCCCCCAAAGCGCTTCACGATCACGTCAGCGCTGCAACCGCCGGTCGCGTGTGCGTTTAAGGCAACAGGATAACAACAACAAATACGTATACTTTGGCCAACTCCACATAGATATGGTATGGTTAACGTGCCGGACGAGGAAGCATTTCCGGCCTGGCCCGGTTTTTGGGTCTGGCCAACGGCGGGAGGACGCTGAAGCGTTTACCGGCGAATTGAACTGGAAGGGGAAATCCACATGAATGCCAGTATGGTGCGCTTTGGCGGCATCGCGCTTTTCATCTACCTCGTTCTATTGATTCTCGGCAGCCTCGCCTTCGGGGGCTCCATCGTCGGCCGCATCGTCGGACTGATCGGAACCGCCATGCTGATCTTCGGCTTTTGGGCAACGAAGGGTTACTTGAATGCAAAAGGCCACAGCAAAGCGGATTTGCCGATTCTGATCATCATCGGCGCTTCGGCCCTCGCCGCCATCCTCGGCCTGTTCGGCATTGGCGGTGGCATGGGTGGCATGGGTGGCATGGGCGGCATGGGCGCCGGCGGAATGAAGATCGCCGGCATCATCGCTCTGGTGATCATGCTGGTCTGGTTCCTGTCTTGGCTCTGGTTCGGTTTCAGCGCCCTTGGCTTCGGCAAGACCGGTGGCGGCGTCTGGAAGGCGATCGGAATCCTCTACATCATCGGCATGGCCTGCTTGGCGTTGACAATATTGTTTACGATTCTCGCCCTCGCCGCCGGGTCCGCTGGCCTGGGCGTGATTGCGGGCATCCTCGTTATCGTTGGGGGATTGGTGCTGTTGGCGGCGGTGATCGTCCACGGCATCGGGCTGATCCAAGGTGCGGGCAAGATGTAGACCTGCCGTCCGCAGGGCTTCGCTTTAGGAGCCCGGATGGTCAGGCAGACGAGATAACGGCCCCCGGGCACGCCCTTGGAAGCGAGGGCGTGTGCCGGGGGCCGTTGTCAGGTCCAGCGTGCGGCCGTAACGAAGGAGACCACCCAGCATGAGTGACGCGTCATGAGCCCCGGCACAGTTCGATGGGGCGGCATCATGGTATTCGTCGGTATCGCCCTCGTCTTCCTGATCCCGATCATCTTCGTCTCGTCCATTGGGCTCGAGGGGCTGGCGAGGAATGCGCGCACCGGCACGACCGCACCCCAGATGCAAATGATGTCCATCGTCATGAACTTCGTCATGGCCGCGGTGGTGGGGTTCGTCTTCTACACGACCAAGGGCTACTTCAACGCGCTCGGCTATCACCGCGCGGATATCGTGATCTACCTGATCATTGGTGCGCAGATCCTCTCCGCGATCATCGGCGCCATCACCAATTCCTCTGCCGGGCTTTCCGGACTATTGCAGGCCGGCGGCGGACGGGCCATGGGCGTGGTCGGGATCGTCGCGATCGTGACTGGGCTCGCGGTGCTGATCGCGCTCTTGGTGTTCGCGATCTTCGCGATCAGCTTCGGCAATCATGGCGGCGGCATCTGGAAGGCGATCGGCATTCTCTATCTGATCGGCCTGCTGGGGATGCTGATCGGCATCATCATCCTCGCGGTCACCGTGGGCTTCGCCATCAGCGGCGGAGGCACGGCGGGTGCCGGCGCAGGTGGCGCCGCGTTGGCCAGCGTCCTGCTGATCATTGGATTTCTGTGCTATGCGGCCGCGATCATCTGCCACGGCATCGGCCTGATCCTCGGCGCCGGCCGCATGGAGCGCGAGGGGAACCCGGTCGAGGTTTTCGACTAGGCCCGAACCCTTTCTTTTCAGGGGCGCTCGCTAGCCGCGCCAGTCGAGCACTTTCAGTGCCTGGGCGTGACAGGCCGGGTCGCCCGCGGCGGCGATGCGCCCGTCCGATGCGAGATCGAGCGGTCGGCCGTTCCAATCGGTGATGACCCCGCCCGCCCCCTCGATGACCGGCCGCAAGGCCGCGAGATCCCAGCTCTTGAGCCCCGCCTCGACCACGAGATCGACGAAACCGCTCGCCAGCATTGCGTAGCCATAGCAGTCGGGCACCCGGCGGAAGGCGCCCGCTCTGGCCCGCACCCGGGAGAAGGCCTCGAGCTCGCCCGGACCTTCGAGAAATTCCTCGCCCGTCGTCGACAACGTTGCGGCGGCAATCGCCGGACAGGCGCGCGTGCGAACCGGTGCGCCGTTCAGCGTCGTCGCAGCACCCGCGACACCGACCCAGCGGTCGCGTGTCACCGGCTGGTCGATCACGCCGACCACCGGCACGCCGTCGACGGCAAGCGCGATCAGCGTCCCGAACAGCGGCACGCCCGTCACGAAGGACCGCGTGCCGTCGATCGGGTCGAGCACCCATTGCCGGCTGGCGCCGCCGCGCTCGCGGCCGTGCTCTTCGCCGACGATGCCGTCGCCCGGATATTCGCTCTCGATGAGCGTGCGCATGGCGCGCTCGGCCTCGCGGTCGGCGCGGGTGACCGGGCTTGCATCCGCCTTGGTCTCGACCGTAACCGGCTGGCGGTAATAGCGCAGCGCCACCGTGCCCGCCTCGTCGGCGAGCCGGCCCGCGAATGCGGCCGCTTCGTTCAGCTCCGCTTCGGTCATCGTGGTATCCCGGTCAGATCCCGCGCGCCGGGCGTCGAACTATTTCGCCGGCAGCGGCGGCGGGCTGTCGCTGAGCGTGCGCAGATAAGCGATCAGATCGGCGCGGTCTTTCTCCTTCGCCGTCTTCAGCGTCATCTTGGTGCCTTTCACGAAAGCCTTGGGATTGGCGAGGAAGGTGAAGAGCTCGGCATAGGTCCACTTGCCGCCCTTCGCCTTCATCGCGCTGGAAAAGCGATAGCCCTCGACCGCCCCCCGGTCGCGCAGCACGACGCCGTAGAGGTTGGGGCCGACCTTATGGCTCGCCCCCTTGGCGAAGCTATGGCACGCGCCGCATTTCCGCTTGGCCAAGGTCGCGCCGCGCTTGGCGTCGGCCGTGGCCAGCAGCGCGCCAACCGCGGCCATTTGCGCCGGGGCCTTTTCCGCCGGCTTTTCTGCAGGTTTCTCGGTAGGTTTTTCTGCTGATTTTTTTTCCGGCGGCTTCTCAGCGGCTTTCTCTTCAGGTTTCTTTTCTGCCGGCTTTTGCTCCGGCGCCTTCGCCTCGGGCTTCTTCTCCGCCTCCTTCGGCGCGGGCGGCAGCGGCACCGGACTGTCGGCGAGCGTCCGCAGGAACAGGAGGACGTTCGCGCGGTCTTCCGGCTTGGGCATCTTGAACGTCATCTTGGTGCCCTTCACCGCGGCGATCGGATTGCGCAAAAAGTCGTAGATGTTCTCGTAGGTCCACTTGCCGCCTACGGCCTTCATGCCGGCCGAATAATTGAAGCCTTCGTGCCCGCCGCGCTCGCGCCCCACCACACCGTAGAGATTGGGGCCGAGCTTGTTGGGGCCGCCTTTTTCCAGCGTGTGGCATTGGAGGCAGCGCCGAACGAGCTTCTTGCCCGCCTCGAGGTCGCCGGACGCCAGGAGCTTGGCGACCGGCGGTTCTTTCGCCGGCTCCGCGGGCTCGCCCGTGCCGCCGCCCGCCCCACCATGGCCGGCAGCGACCGTATGCCCGTGCCCAGCGCCGCGGCCGCCGGGCGGCACCAGGATGTCGCCGACAAAGCTGACGACCATCGCAACCAGGGCCGTGAGCAAAACCGCGCCCGAGATCTTCGTGAGTAGCATTGTGTTCATGAACTGTTTTTCGCTGGCACCGAGCCCGGATGCATACAAAGTCCGGCTCGCCGAGGCGGATTAGCGAAAGTTTATAGGGTGCTGACGGTGCCCCGTCACCCCCCGGATTGTCCAACGCATGGGGTCCCATCGCGTGGCAATATGTCGCAGAGTATCGGCCCGCCAAACGAGGCACGAGAGCACGCATGGTCAATCCCCCGAAAGGCTCGCCAAGCGGCGGCGCCGGGCTTCGCCCGATCATCGTCATTCCGGCGCGGATGGCGGCGACGCGCCTGCCCGGCAAGCCGCTCGCGGATATCGCGGGCAAGCCGATGATCGTGCACGTCCTGGAGCGCGCGCGCGAGGCGGCGCTGGGACCGGTCGTGGTCGCCTGCGCCGATCCCGAGATCGCCGAGGCGGTGGACGCGGCGGGCGGCCGCGCCGTGATGACCGATCCCGATCTTCCCTCCGGCTCCGACCGCGTCCTTGCGGCCGTCAAGAGCATCGATCCCGACGGCGCGTACGACGTCGTCATCAACCTGCAAGGCGACCTGCCGACCATCGCCCCCGCCGCGATTGCCGCGGTGCTCGAACCGCTTGGCGAACCCGCCGTCGATATCGCGACCCTGGTCGCGCCGATCGGCGATCCCGCCGAGCGTGACGACCCCAACGTGGTCAAGGCGGCGCTCGATTTCGGGGCCCCGGATCAAAGGCAAGGGCGCACGGCGCGCGCGCTTTACTTCTCGCGCGCCACCGTGCCGGCGGGCGAGGGGCCGCTCTATCACCACATCGGCATCTACGCCTTTCGGCGGGCGGCGCTGGCGCGCTTCGTCGCCCTGCCGCCCTCGGGGCTGGAGAAACGCGAGCGGCTGGAACAGCTCCGCGCGCTCGAGGCCGGCATGCGCATCGATGCGGCGCTGATCGACGACTTGCCGCTGGGGGTCGATACCGAAGCCGATCTCGCAAAGGCGCGGTCACTCCTCGCCTGATCGCAAATATTATTAGAAAATTTGGTTTTTATAGGCTAAGCCTATAAATTCTGAACGGCGGACACACGAATGCTGCGTGAAATCGGCGAGCGCATCAAGCGCGCCCGCAAGGGCGCGTCCCTGTCGCAAGCGGCGCTGGCCGAGTCGGTCGGCGTCGCCCAGGCGACCGTCAGCGCCTGGGAAAGCGGCAGCCACGGGCCCAGCCTCGAGCATTTCGAGACGATCGCCCGCGCCTGCGGCCGCAGCCCCGGCTGGCTCGCCTTCGGGGATGTTGATACCGCCACCGCGCGACGAGAGGAGAGATCGGCCATGAAACGCGACGCACGCACCATCGCCTATCAGGGCGTGCCGGGGGCTTACTCCCACCTGGCCTGCCGCATCGCCTTTCCCGATCTGGAAGCCGTCGCCTGCCGCACCTTCGAGGACGCCTTCGCCGCGGTCGAGGAGGGGCGTGCCGATCTCGGCATGATCCCGATCGAGAATTCGCTCGGCGGCCGGGTGGCCGACATCCATCACCTGCTGCCCGAATCCTCGCTCTACATCGTGGATGAACATTTCCAGCCGGTGCAGCACCACCTGCTCGCCATGCCGGGCGCGAAGCTGGAAAACCTGAAATCGGTGATGAGCCACGAACAGGCGCTGGCCCAATGCCGCGGCCTCATCCGCGAGTTGAAGCTCGATGCGGTGATCAGCGCCGACACCGCGGGCGCCGCCGCCGAAATCGCCGAGCGCGGCGATGCGAGCGTTGCCGCCATCGCCTCGGAGCTGGCCGGGGAGATCTACGGCCTGACTTCGCTGCGCACCCGCATCGAGGACCGGCTCGGAAACACGACGCGCATGGTCGTGATGTCGCGGGTGCGCGAGGAGCCGGACCCCAAGGAGGGCGACGCGATCACCAGCCTGGTCTTCCAGGTGAGGAGCGTGCCGGCGGCGCTCTACAAGGCTCTCGGCGGCTTCGCCACCAACGGCGTCAACATCACGCGCCTGGAGAGCTATATCAGTGAGGCCATGTCGGGGATCGCGCAGTTCTATATCGACATCGAGGGCCACCCCTCAGACAAGTCGGTCGACCACGCCTTCAACGAGCTGCATTTCTATTCGACGAAGATGAAGATCCTCGGCGTCTACAAGGCACATCCGTTCCGCCGCGAAGGTCAGTAACGCGGGCGCTTAATTCGACCGGGACATTCATGTATCCTGGTGATCCGGCCGCAATCGATTGCAGCACCCGACTGCACTAGCGCGACAATCTCGCGAGTGCCACGACAAAACACGCGCAAAGCCGCGATCAGGGGGGATTACCCATGTTGAAAGCATCCGCCGACACCGTTCTGCCGACCTCGATCATCGGCTCGCTGCCGCGGCCGCACTGGTTCACCGAGAATCTCGGGCGCCGTTCCTTCCTCGAGGCGATGGTCGATTCGCGCTACCGCGAGCAGTACGAAGATGTCGTCTCGACCTATCTGAAATCCCAGGAGATCGCCGGTATCGACATCTGTACCGACGGCGATGCGCATTACGACGAGCAGGTCGCGGGGTTTTCCTGGCAGAGCTATGCGCCCAACCGCATGGCCGGCTTCTCGACCGACACGCCGCAGCCAAGCGAATACAAGGTGGGTGCGGCCGCCTATCCGCGCGGTCACATCCTGCACGACTTCCTGGAATGCCGCGTGCTGCCGCGCGTCGTGGGGCCCATCGGTCCGGGCAACCTGCAATACGCTGCGATGTGGCGCGCGGCCCAGCGCCTGACCGAAAAGCCGATCAAGTTCGGCACCATCACGCCCGAGCTGCTCGCCGCCTCGGTCGCCGACGAGTACTACAAGGACCCTGTCGAGCGGACGATGGCGCTCTCCGATGCAATCAACGCCGAGCTGCACGAGCTCGCCGATGCCGGCTGCCCGGTGATCCAGATGGAGGAGCCGCAGATCCACATGACCCCGGTGCGCGGCGATCTCTTCGGCAAGCTGGGCGCCAAGGACCTTGTCGGTGTCTTCAACAACACCGTCAAAGGCCTCTCCGACAAGACCGAGGTCTGGTGTCATACGTGTTGGGGAAATCCCTCGCAGCAGCGCATCTTCAAGGAGGTGCAGAGCTACCAGCCCACGCTCGAGGCCCTGAACGACGTCGATGCCGACGTGCTCACTTTCGAGACCTGCAGCTCGGGTCCCGGCGACTTGAAGGCCATCGGCGAAGTCATCAAGGACAAGAAGATCGCCATCGGCGTGATCGACCATCACACGCTCCAGGTCGAGCGCCCCGACGAGGTTTCAGCGCTCATCCGCGAGGCGCTCAAATACATTCCGGCCGAGCGGCTCATCATCTCCTCCGACTGCGGCATGGGCCGCGAGGGCATGAGCCGGCGCCATGCCAACTACAAGATGGTGGCGATGGTGCAAGGCACGAACGAGGTGCGCGCCGAGCTCGGCCTGCCGCTCGCCACCTGCCGCGCGGAGGATCAGAGCTTCTCGTTGGCCGCGAAGATGAGTTGAGGTGAGCCGACCGTTGCGCCGGAGAATCGGACGGCTGTTCCCGAGGGCTACTGCGACCTAGTTCCCCATTAGCGCCACGGCGCAAAAGGGTGGTGCGAGACGACCAAAGCTTGCACTATGGGTCCCGGACGGATGCATCGATAGTGTGAACACCGGCGTGCCTTGGACGGACGCGCCCTTGTTTGTGTGTGTTCAGTCGTGCGTCACGGCGGACAATCCAATCGGTGGGTGGGAGTACCATGCGGACATATCTTCACATCAATCTGAACGACAAATCGGTCGAGACCGAGGAGCTGCACGGCGCGGATATCGTCAAGGTCGGCCGCTGGTTCATCGCCAAGACGCTGCTGGAAAAGGGCGCGGCCAAGGTCGACCCGTTGTCGCCGGAGAACCCGCTGATCTTCTCCGCCGGCCCCTTCGCCGGCACCAACTTCTCCAACGCCAACCGCCTCAGCGTCGGCTGCAAGAGCCCGCTCACCGGCGGCATCAAGGAAGCGAACTCCGGCGGCACCTTCGCCTTCGCGCTCGGCCAGCTCGAGATCGCCGGCCTGACCCTCTACGGCGCACTGCCCGAATGGTCGGTCATGTATATCCATAAGGGCGGCGGGATCACCTTCGACGACGCCAGCCCCTATCTCGGCAAGGGCAATCTCGAAGCGGCGGAGATGCTGTTCGAGAAATACGGCAACAAGGTCAGCATCGGCCTGTGCGGGCCCGTCGGCGAATATATGGGCCTGATGTCCGGCATCGCCTTCACCGATCCCGAGGGCCGGCCCGAGCGTCTGGCCGCGCGGGGCGGCGTCGGCGCGGTCATGGGCTCCAAGAAGGTCAAGGCCATCGTCGTCGACAAGGACAAGATGCCGACCTTCCACGACCGCAAGGGCCTGATGCAGAAGGTGCGCAAATACAGCCAGATGCTGGCCGAGGACCCGGCGATCGAGTCGTTCACGAAGTACGGCACGGCCATGATGGGCGACTTCACCAACAAGATCGGCGGCCTGCCCACCAATAACTTCAGCTCCGGCCAGGCGTTCGACGAACCCGAGGGACGTTTCAAGCTCGGAGGCGATTTCATCTTCGACCAGAACACCGAGCGCGGCGGCCACACGGCGCATGCCTGCATGCCCGGCTGCATGATCAAATGCTCGAACATCTATGTCGACGCGGACGGCAAGGAGATGGTCTCGCCGATGGAGTACGAAACCATCGGCCTCATGGGCACCAATTGCGGCCTGCGCGATCCCGACGACGTCGCGCGCGTCAACTTCCTCGCGAACGATCTCGGCATCGACACGATCGAGGCCGGCGCCACGCTGGCCGTGCTGATGGCGGGCGGCGAGGGCGAGTTCGGCGACGTCGAGTTCATGGTCGAAGCGCTGGAAGACATGCGCAAGGGCAACGAACGCGGCCGCATCCTGGCCCAAGGCACCGGCCGCGTCGGCAAACACTACAAGGTCAAGAACGTGCCCGTGATCAAGAACCAGGGCATCAGCGCCTACGATCCGCGCGTGATCGAGGTGACGGGCATCTCGATGATGGTGACCGCCCAGGGCGCCGACCACACCGCCGGCAACCTCCCCGCCTATAAGAGCAAGGACAAGCCGACCGAGGAGCTGGTCGAGGCGAGCCTCGACATCCAGGAGCTCTGTGCGGCGGCCGATTCGCTCGGCCTCTGCATCTTCGGCCGCTCGGTGACGAACGAGAATCTAGACATGATGGTCGAGGCCTTGAACGACGCCCACGACGCCAACCTCACGGTCGACTTCTACCGCACGCTCGGCCGCGAGGCGCTGGTGATGGAGTGGCAGTTCAACAAGGAAGCCGGCTTCACCGAGAAGGACGACGAGCTGCCCGAGTTCTTCTTCACCGACGCGCTGGCCCCCACGGGCGCGGTCGCCCGCCACCGCAGCGCCGAGGTGCACAAGAGTCTCGACAAGCTGCTTGGGGCGTGAGGGCCAATCCCCTCACTGTCGTCCTGGACGTTAGGCGAGCCCGAACCGTTCCTGCGAAGCAGGAAGGGTTCGGCGCGCGAGCCTTGCAATCCGGGCTCCATTCGCCGCTAGCCCGTTTTGCATAGTAGCCAGTATCGTCCCCGGCTCTTCGGCCGGGGTGACAGTGAAAAATTGGAACCGCCCGCCCCTAGTCCACCTCGCCCTTCAACCAATCCTCGATGAGGCGGCGCGAAATCGAGTCGAGGCGGGGCAGGCGGAAGCCGTCGACGCCGTCGTTCTTCTTGAGCCACTCGCGCTCGAACCAGGCCGCCGCTTCGAGCTCGCTGTCGTTCGTCGTGATCTCGGTCGTCACCGCATCGGCGTGGAAGCCGAGCATGATCGATGACGGGAACGGCCAGGGCTGCGAGGAGTGATAGCGCACGTTCTCGATGCGCACGCCGGCCTCCTCATAGACTTCTCGCGCGACCGCCGCTTCGAGCGTCTCGCCGGGCTCGACGAATCCGGCGAGCGTCGAATGCATGCCGGGCGGCCACACCGCCTGGCGGCCGAGCAGCGCGCGCTCGCCGTCGACGACCAGCATGATCACCGCCGGGTCGGTGCGCGGGAAATGGCTGACCCCGCACGCCTCGTTGGTGCAGCTACGCACATGGCCCGCCGATCGGGTTCGCGTCGGCGAGCCGCAGACCCCGCAATAGAGATGCCGGCGGTGCCAGGTCAGCATGCCGCGGGCATAGGCGAAGAGCGCGCCGTCGGCGCGGTCGAGCACCGGGCCCACCATGCGAAGATCGGCGAAGACACCGCGTTCGGCGAGCGGCGCCGGCAGCTCCTCTTCGTCCAGGTCCGAGATATCGACGGCAACATAAGCAATACCGTCGCGCTCGCCGAGGAAGACACGCTCACCGTTCTTCTCGCCCAGATCGTCGAACAGCGCGCGCGCCTCGTCGGTGTCGAAATAGATCGCCTGCGGGTTGCCGCCGGGGCGCTCCATGATCGCGGCGACGCCGGTCTTGCTGGGATCGCCCTCCATGCCGGCAACCAGATGCTTCGAGCGCCAGACCGGCACCAGCCGCGCCGCGCCCGCCTCGATCAGGCGCTCGAACCAATCCTCGGGCTCGCGCAGATGCGCCGCGCGGTCGAGCCCGCTCTCGGCGTAGTAGTTCTCGGGTTTGCGTTGCTTTGCCATGGGGCCGGAGACTCGCACGGCCGGCAGGTTCCGCGCAATCGTTGACGCGTCGCCGAACGCGCACAGGGGCGGGGTTCGCAATTTCATGCTCCCGCAATGATCCCGTCACGCGCGCGTAATGGGCCGATGCGTACATTCGATCCCGGCGGAGCGGTTGGAGCCGACCGAGCCGCCGTCTGCCACGACAAACTCCCACGGTCCCCCGCGACATCCCCAGTCGCGCGGGGACCACCCCCCATTTTGGCCACGACTTATTTCCACGGTTTATTTCAATGACCGGCAAGGTGGCGCGGGAGGACGCAATACCGCCCTCCCGCGCCTCCACCCTTGCCCCGGCGGGCCTCAATCCTGATATAGTGCGACCGGGAGGTTGGCGGTGGACGGGCACCTCGCCAACCCGGTCAGGACCGGAAGGTAGCAGCCGTAACGAGATTCGTCCGGGTCACCTAACCAGCCTCCCACCCAAGCGCCGCGGACACGCCAAGAACGCCGCGGGGACCGACAAAAACACGCCATCCGCCGGGTAGGATGACCGACGCCAAATCCAAAAAGGCCGCGCCCAAGTCGCCGGGCAAAGGAACTGCGTCGGCGGACGCAAAGCCGTCCGACAAGGTCTCCGCCTCGGAAAAATCGTCGGCCAAGGCCAAACCCAAAATCGACAGGCCCGCCAAGTCTGATGGCGACGCCTACCGCGTGCTCGCCCGCAAGCACCGGCCGCAGAGCTTCGCCGAGCTGGTCGGCCAGGACGCCCTCGTCCGCACCCTCACCAACGCCATCGAGCGCGACCGCATCGCCCATGCCTTCGTGCTGACCGGCGTGCGGGGCATCGGCAAGACCTCGACCGCGCGCATCATCGCCCGCGCGCTCAACTGCATCGGCCCCGACGGCAAGGGCGGGCCGACGACCGAGCCCTGCGGTGTCTGCGAGCATTGCGTCGCCATCGCCGAAGACCGGCACATGGACGTGATCGAGATGGACGCCGCCTCGCATACCGGCGTCGACAACATGCGCGAGCTGATCGAGAGCGCGCGCTACCGGCCCACCAGCGCGCGCTTCAAGCTCTACATCATCGACGAGGTGCACATGCTCTCGTCGAGCGCCTTTAACGCGCTGCTGAAGACGCTCGAAGAGCCGCCCGAGCATGTGAAGTTCGTGCTCGCGACGACCGAGATCCGCAAAGTGCCGGTGACGGTGCTGTCGCGCTGCCAGCGCTTCGACTTGAAGCGCCTCGACCGCGAGACCTTGACCGCGCATCTGACCAACATCGCGGGTAAGGAGAACGCCAAGGTCGATGACGCCGCAATGGCGATGCTCGTGCGCGCCGCCGACGGCTCGGTGCGCGACGGGCTCTCGCTGCTCGACCAGGCGATTGCGCTTGGCGACGGGAGTGACGGCGGCACGGTCACCGCCATGGCGGTGCGCGACATGTTGGGACTCGCCGACCAGGCGCGCATCCTCGATCTTTTCGATCTCCTGATGGCTGGCAAGATTGCCGAGGCGCTGGCGCTGGCGGGCGAGCTTTATCGCTCCGGCGCCGACCCGGTGGTCATAGTTCAAGACCTGCTCGATCTCTCCCATTGGCTGACGCGTCTGAAGATCGTGCCGGACGCCGCCGAGGGGCTCGCGGTCTCCGATGCCGAACGGGAACGCGGCATGGCAATGGCCGAGAAGCTCGCCATGCCGGCCCTGGCGCGGGCCTGGCAGATGCTGTTGAAAGGCCTCGCCGAGGTGCAGGCCGCACATGCGCCGCTCACCGCGCTCGAAATGGCGCTGATCCGGCTCGCCTATGCCGCCGAGCTGCCGACCCCGGGCGCGATCGTCGAGGCGCTGCAGGACGGCAAGGACGCTGCGGCCGCGCCGGCGCAGGCCGCACAGGTCGCGCCCGCGCAAACCGCACCGGCACAAAGCCCGCCGCCCAGGACAACCACGCCCGATCCGCCCAAGGCCGTCGCGACCGGCGGCGGCGAGGCGCAGCCGGCGATGATCGTCGAATCGGAGAACCCGGCGCCCGAGCCCCAGCTCCAGTCAATGCCGCAGCCCGAAGCGGCGCTGCCGGCGCCCGGCGTTGCTGGCGCACCGCCGCCCGATCCGCGCTCCTTCGAGGAGGTCGTGGCGCTGTTCCAGGCCTCGCGCGAAGCGATGCTGTTCGCGCATCTGAAAAAGAACGTGCATCTCGTCAACTTCGCCCCGCAGCGCATCGAATTCCGCCCCACGCCGGCCGCGCCCGAAACGCTCGCCAACCGGGTCGGCTCGCTGCTCACCGAATGGACGGGCAAGCGCTGGGTGATGAGCGTGAGCCGGGAGGAGGGCGCGCCGACGCTGGCCGAACAGGAAGAGGCCGCCGATGCTGCGCGGCGCGAGAAGGCGGCGAGCCATCCGCTGGTCCGCGCCGCGCTCGATGCCTTTCCCGGTGCGGCGATCGCTTCGGTCCGGGCCCTGCCCGATGCCGCGCCGCCCGCGGACGCCACCACCGATCCGATCAACGAGGATGACCCGGCATGAAGAATCTCGGCCAGTTGATGAAGCAGGCCCAGGAAATGCAGACCAAGATGGCCGAGATGCAGGAGACGCTGGGCGACATCGAGGTCTCGGGCAGCGCCGGCGGCGGCATGGTTACGGTGCGCCTCAACGGCAAGTCGGAGATGCGCGGGGTTTCGATCGACCCCAGCCTCGCCGACGACGTCGAGGTGCTCGAGGACCTGATCGTCGCCGCCTATAACGACGCCAAGTCGAAGGTCGAGGCGCGCGTGCAGGAAGAGATGTCGAAGCTCACCGGCGGTCTCAACCTTCCGCCCGGCTTCAAGATGCCGTTCGGCTGAGCCGAGGCCAAGCCGCGCCGAGCGCGCCTACCGGTTCGTCCAAGCGCCTGAACATCCCGCGACGGTCTGTCGCAGTCTTGTGATGCCCACGGTTCAACGGAATCGGGCCGCTCAAACGTATATCCATACGAGACCGAGCAGCGCGGCCGTGGTCGGTTGCGCAGCGGCGCGGACCGCACACGCTCGGAACATTGGACCCATAGCGATGAAGGTTGCCATGAAACGACTGCTGCACGCGGCGGTCTTCGCGACCGCGATCGCGGCGGCCGGGCTCCTCGCCGGCGCCGCCGCCCCGACTGCCGTACGGGCCGAAACCAATGTTTCGGTCTCGTTCAGCTATTTCCATTCGAACCTCTCGCCCTATGGGCGTTGGTACTCGCATCCCCGCTACGGTCAGATCTGGCGCCCCTATAGCCTGGCCGCCGGCTGGCGACCCTATACCTATGGCCGTTGGGTCTGGACCGACGACTACGGCTGGATGTGGACGTCCTACTATGATTGGGGCTGGGCCGCGTTCCACTATGGCCGTTGGGTCTACGAGCCCGCCGATGGATGGTACTGGGTGCCCGGCTATACCTGGGGACCGGCCTGGGTCGCCTGGCGTTATGGCGACGGCTACATCGGCTGGTATCCGCTGCCGCCCGAAGCGCTGTGGAACCCCAGCCTCGGCATTCTCTACAGCGGCACCGGCATCTACGGTTACTACTACACGCCTTACTGGGTGTTTGTGCCACAGCGCTATTTCCTGTCGACCACGATCCAGACCGTCATAGTGCGGCCACAGGACAACCATCGCTTCATCCACAAAACCACCCGGCATATTCGCTATCGGCATGTCGGCAGCCGGGTGGTCAATCAAGGCATCGACAGGGCCTATGTCCGCCGTGCGACCGGGCGGCCGGTGGTGTCGGTGCGGCCGCGTGTGGTGCAGCAGCGAGGCGATTGGCGGAGGCCGCGCCCGGACACCAAGGCCGTGCGGATCTTCCGTCCGCCCGTGGTCGAACGGCGCGATGCCCGGACCCCCGGCGCTCGCCAAATATCGCCGACGCCCCGCCGAGCGGCGCCGCAGCCCAAGATACAGCCTAGGGTGCAGCCGCGCGTGCAACCCCGTGTGCAGCCTCAGCCGCGGGTCCAGCCGCAACCACGGGTGCAACCGCAACCCCGGGTTCAGCCGCGGGTTCAGCCTCAGCCTCGTGTGCAACCCCGGGCCCAACCGCGGGTTCAGCCTCAGCCTCGTGTGCAACCCCGGGCCCAACCGCGGGTTCAGCCCCAGCCTCGGGTCCAGCCGCGTCTGCAACCCCAGCCTCGGGTTCAGCCGCGGGTTCAGCCTCAGCCTCGTGTCCAACCGCGTCTGCAACCCCAGCCTCGGGTTCAGCCCCGTGTGCAGCCTCGGGTTCAGCCGCGCGTCCAACCTCGAGTACAGCCGCGGGCAGTACCTCCGCGGGGCGTCGAGCCGCCCGAAGGCGGGGGCGGAACCGCCGCTCCCTTCCGGCCTCGTCACCTCCGTTAGGGTGGCTGCTGAAGGATATGGCCCGAACGTTTGATGGCCAAACCATGTTCTCAGCGGGGGCGCAGTGAAGTAGGCTGCGCCCCCCATGGCCATCTCAGATATCGAAGCCCTGATCAAGCTGCTCGCCCGCCTGCCGGGGCTCGGACCCCGCTCGGCGCGACGCGCTGCGCTCCATTTGATCAAGCGACGCGAATCGCTGATGGAGCCGCTCGCGGCGGCGCTGCAATCGGCCGCCGCCTCGATCCGCACCTGCTCGACCTGCGGCAATATCGACACCGCCGATCCCTGCGCGATCTGCCGCGACGAGCGGCGCGACGGTGGTCTCATCTGCGTGGTCGAGGAGGTCGCCGATCTCTGGGCGATGGAGCGCGCCGCCGCCTTCAAGGGCCGCTACCACGTCCTCGGCGGTACGCTCTCCGCACTCGACGGCATCGGCCCCGAAGATCTGAACGTGGCGAGCCTGGTCCGCCGCGTCGAGGCGGGCGACGTGCGCGAGGTGATCCTCGCCACCAACGCCACCGTCGACGGCCAAACCACTTCGCACTACATCACCGACCGCCTCGCCGGATCGGAGGTCGAGATCTCACGCCTGGCCCACGGCGTTCCGGTCGGCGGCGAGCTCGATTTCCTTGACGACGGGACCCTTGCCGCGGCATTGAAAGCGCGCAGGCCTGCATGACGATTATCATGCCATTCGTGTTTCACTCGACGATTCAATGCGTTTTATGGTTAACAAATGGTTAACTGCAGCGCAGGCTCGGCGCACCCGGCGCCGCTGAAGGCTCAGGAGCGCTCGGCTGGAATCGATGCCATTGCACAGGCAATGAAATGGCTTCGGAGAGACGGGAGGGACACGCCCGCGCCGCAATGGTGCCTGCCTTGCCTCCGCCATGATTGTGCGTTTGACTGCCGCCCGTGCGGGAGGGGAACCGGCACAAGACAAAGGGAATCCGTCATGATTGAACGCAGAGCAACCGCGCTCGCCGCGGCGGCCTTGGGCGTTTGCGTGGCCTTCGGAGCCGCCGCAGAGACGACCGCCCAGGGCGAACAGAAGGTCACGCTGAAGGATCAGAGCGAGGTCGCGGTCACGATCTACAACCGCAACCTCGCCCTCATCAAGGAGCGCCGCAAAGTCCCGCTCAAGGCCGGGCGCAACCTCCTCGCCTTCATCGACGTCTCCGGCCAGATGCGTCCCGAGACCGCGATCCTGCGCGCCGCCACCGCGGGCCGCATCAGCCTGACCGAGCAGAACTTCAACTTCGACATCATGACCCGGCAGAAGCTGCTGGAGAAATCGGTCGGCCAGACCGTGCGCATCGTCAAGGTGCATCCGACGACGGGTGCGGAAACGATCGTCGCGGCGAAGGTGCTGTCCGCGCTCAAGGGCGTGGTGCTGCAGATCGGCGACCGCATCGAGACGGGCATCCCCGGCCGCATCGTCTTCGACCGCATCCCGACCAATCTGCGCGAGCGGCCGACGCTGGTGATCGACCTCGAAAGCAAGACTGCCGGCACCGAGACGCTCGAGCTCAGCTATCTGAGCAGCGGCCTCAACTGGCGTGCCGACTATGTCGGCGAGCTCAACGCCACCGACGACAAGCTCACCTTGAACGGTTGGGTCACGCTCACGAACCGCTCGGGCACGAGCTACCGGAACGTTAAGCTGCAGCTCGTCGCGGGCGACGTCAACGTGGTGCAGCGGCGCTTCGCCCGGCCCCAGGCCATGGAATCCGCGCGTCGGGCGGGGGCGAGCTCGATACGCCGCGAGCGCTTCTTCGACTATCACCTCTACGGCGTCGACCGGCCGACCACCATCGCCCACAACCAGATCAAGCAGGTGGCGCTGATGAGCGCGCCGGGCGTCACGGTGAAGAAGGAGTACGAGCTGCAGGCCGGCGGCAACTATTACTACCGCCGCCAGTACACGGGCATCGTCAAACGCCCGGTCAACGTCTTCCTCGCCTTCAAGAACGACAAGGCCTCGAACCTCGGCCTGCCGATGCCGCGCGGCGTCGTGCGCATCTACAAGCGCGACAGCAAGGGTAAGGCGCTCTTCGTCGGCGAAGACCGCATGGATCACACGCCCGAGGGTAACACCGTGCGCCTGCGCATGGGCAAGGCCTTCGACGTGACGGCCGAGCGGCGCCAGGTCGACTACGATCCGACCGTCTACGACCGCCGCACCTACGAGAGCGAGCACGAGATCACCCTCAAGAACGCCCGGCCGAACGCCGTCACGGTGATCGTGCGCGAGACGATCGGCGGCAAATGGGAGATGCTGCGCAAGACCCACGACTTCACCAAGGTCGCCGCCAACCTCGCCGAATGGCGCATCAAGGTGCCCGGCAAGGGCCGCACGGTGATGCGCTACCGGGTGCGGGTTAGGTATTAGGGAGGCGGGAAACCGCCTGATTTCGACGGTGTACGGGCGGGTTTGAAACCCGCCCCGACGCCAGCCGGCCTTTGGCGGCTAACGTCCAGGTTCAGCGGAACCCTATTTGTAGGGGCGGGTTTCAAACCCGCCCGCGTTCCTGCGTCGCGGGCTCTCAAACCTCGCGCAAATGCGCGCGG
>CAZBRE010000012.1:50676-52633 GCA_964494065.1 uncultured Alphaproteobacteria bacterium | reverse complement strand
TCTACGACGCGCTGGTGCGCCTGGCGCAGGACTTCGCCGTCCGTTATCCGCTGATCGACGGGCAGGGAAATTTCGGCAATGTCGACGGCGATAACGCCGCGGCAATGCGCTACACCGAGGCGCGCTTGACCGAGGTTGCCCAGGCGCTCCTCGAAGGCATCGATGAGAACGCCGTCGATTTCCGCCCGACCTACGACGACGAGGGCGAGGAGCCGACCGTCCTGCCGGCCAACTTTCCGAACCTGCTGGCGAACGGCGCCTCGGGCATCGCCGTCGGCATGGCGACCTCGATCCCGCCGCACAATGCGGGCGAGATCTGCAAGGCCTTGCTCCACCTCATCAAATTCCCGCGCGCGACCTTCGACAAGCTGGTCGAGTTCATCCCCGGCCCAGATCTGCCCACCGGCGGCGTCATGGTCGAGCCGCGCGAGGCGATCGTCGAGGCGTATACGACCGGCCGCGGCAGCTTCCGCCTCCGCGCCCGCTGGAAGACCGAGAAGATCAAGGGCGGCGGTTACCAGATCGTCGTCACCGAGATGCCCTATCAGGTCCAGAAGGCCCGGCTCATCGAGAAGATGGCCGACCTGATGCATGAGCGGAAATTGCCCCAGCTGGCGGATATCCGCGACGAATCGGCCGAGGACGTGCGCCTCGTCCTGGTGCCCAAGACCCGCAATCTCGACGCCGAAGCCCTGATGGAGGGCCTTTTCCGCCGCACCGATCTCGAGACCCGCCTCTCGCTCAACATGAACGTGCTCGACGCCACCGGCACGCCGCGGGTCATGAACCTGCGCGAGGTCCTGCAGTCCTTCCTCGACCACCGCCACGACGTCCTCATCCGCCGCACCGAGCACCGCCTGGAGAAGATCGCAAGGCGCCTGGAAATCCTGCGCGGCTACATCATCGCCTACCTCAACATCGACGAGGTGATCCGCATCATCCGCGAGGAGGATGAGCCGAAAAAGGTGATGATGAAGAAGTGGAAGCTCTCCGACATCCAGGCGGAGGCGATCCTCAATATGCGCCTGCGCGCCCTGCGCAAGCTCGAGGAGATCGAGATCCGCGAGGAGCTGGGAGCGCTGGAGGCCGAGGAAAAAGACCTCAAGCGCCTGATGAAGGACCAAAAACGGCGCTGGACCGTGATCGCCGACCAGATCCGCGAGACCGGCAAGCGCTTCGGCGGCGATGACGCGCTCGGCCGCCGCCGCACCGATATGGGCGAGGCGCCTTCGGCCGAGATCATCCCGATCGAGACCGTCATGGAGGTCGAGCCGGTTACCGTCCTGTGCTCCGCCAAGGGCTGGATCCGCGCGCGGACCGGCCATCTCGAGCCCGATGCGGAGGTGAAATACAAAGAGGGCGACGCGGAGAAGTTCCGCATTCATGCCCAGACCAGCGACCGACTGGTGGCCTTTGCGTCGAATGGCCGCTTCTACACGATCGGCGTGGACAAGCTGCCCGGCGGGCGCGGGCACGGCGAGCCGCTCCGCCTCATGGTCAATATCGGCAATGCCGAGGAGATCGTGGCGCTGATGGTCCACAAGCCGGGCCGCAAGCTGATCGTCGCGTCGTCCGACGGCCGCGGCTTCGTCGTGCCCGAGGACGAGGTCGTCGCCCAGACCCGCAACGGCAAGCAGATCCTGAACCTCGCCGCTGACGCCGAGGCCCAGGCCTGCTCGGTCGCCGAGGGCGACCATGTCGCGGTGATCGGCGAGAACCGGAAGCTTTTGATCTTCCCGATCGAGCAGCTGCCCGAGATGAACCGCGGCCGCGGCAACCGCCTCCAGCGCTACAAGGATGGCGGGCTGTCGGACGTGAAGGTGTTCACCCTCGCCGAGGGTCTTGCCTGGCACGGCGGCAGCCGTACGCGTACGCTCACCAAGGCCGAGCTCAAGAACTGGCTCGGCAGCCGCGCCCAGGCCGGCCGCCTGCCGCCGCAGGGCTCGCCGCGGAACAA
>CAZBRE010000012.1:0-50576 GCA_964494065.1 uncultured Alphaproteobacteria bacterium | reverse complement strand
TCGGCAGCCGCGCCCAGGCCGGCCGCCTGCCGCCGCAGGGCTCGCCGCGGAACAATAAGTTTGATGGGTAGGCACCCCACCTCCCGCTATCATCCCGGACGTTAGCTGACCCCGAGAACCGCAAGGTTCTCGGCAAGCGAAGCCCACGATCCGGGATCCATACGGTCGAGCTGGACGAGCGACGGCCGCGCTCTATACGAGCACTCGATGGACCCCGGCTCTCCGGCCGGGTGACATCGCGAGCATACGTACGTGCCTACTTCGCGTAGAGCGTATGCGGGAACCAGGTGACGATGCCGGGCGCGAACCACAGCACCACCAGGATGCAGACCTGCATGATCACGAAGGGGATGATGCCCTTGTAGATCTGCAGCGTGGTCACGCTCTCCGGCGCCACGCCGCGCAGATAGAAGAGCGCGAAGCCGAAGGGCGGGGTGAGGAACGAGGTCTGCAGGTTCACCGCGATCATGATTCCGAGCCAGATCGGGTCCATGAGCTGGCCGTCGGGCATCTTCATCTGCAGCAGCACCGGCGCCACGATCGGCACCACGATGAACATGATTTCCAGAAAATCGAGGAAGAACCCCATCACGAACATCACCGCCATCACCACGATCAGCGCGCCGATCGCACCGCCCGGCAGCGAATGGAGGATGTGCTCGATCATCGCCTCGCCGCCAAGCCCCCGGAAAACAAGGGAAAACAGCGAGGCGCCGATGAGGATGACGAAGACGAGGACCGAGATCTCCATCGTCGAGCGGACCACCGAGTGGATGATGCGGACCTTGTAGACCCGCGCCAGGGCCACGATGGTGCCGTAGATCACGATGACGAAGAGCACCAGTGCGATCACCGAGACCAGCACCTCGTACCAGGCCACACGGGTGCGCCCGACACGGAGATCGAAGAACGAGGTGATCAGCAGCAGCGTGATGAAGGCGAGCCCGGCGCGCAGGATCCACTTGCCGTTTTCTTCGTCGAGCCGGTATCCCGCCATCCAGATCGCGCCCAGGCAGCCCACCGCCGCGGCCTCGGTGGGCGAGGCGAGCCCGCCGAGGATCGAGCCCAGCACGGCGACGATCAGGATGATCGGCGCGAACAGCGCATGCATCATGCGGTGCCAGAACGGGTCTTTGAGCGGATTGGAGAGCGCGCCGTAGAGCACGCCGCCAAGGGCGATCAGCCCGGTCAGGAAGACGTGCGGCGAGGTCATCGACAGGATCTTGCCGGGGAAGAGCGCGCCCAGGATGTCGTTCACGAAGACGGTACCGGCGAGCAGAAAGACGAGGCCGATCACGGCCGGCGGCCAGCGCGCGGGGTTGAGCGCCAGCCCCCAGATCAGCAAGGCGCCGCCCAGGAGAATAGCCAGGTTCTGCCACACCGCCAGTACGTCGAAGGCCGCGGCGGCGACGCAGGCGGCGACCAGCGCGATCACCGCGTAGCGCAGGAACCCGGCCGTCTCGGGCCGCGGCGCGCCGCCGCTGTCGTCGGGGATCGAGGGCGAGGTCTTGGGATAGAGCCAGCCGATCGTGATCTGATAGACGATGTAGAGGCTGACCAGCACCAGCCCCGGAAACACGCCGCCGGCGAAGAGATCGGGGACCGAAACCGTGTCGGGCGAGAAGATGCCCATCTTGAACTGGGCGTTCTGGTAGGCGACCGCGAGCTGGTCGCCCAACAGGACCAGGATGATCGAGGGCGGGATGATCTGGCCCAGCGTGCCGGCCGCACAAATCGAGCCGCAGGCAAGCGCCGGATCGTAGCCCCGCCGCAGCATTGTCGGCAGCGACAAGAGCCCCATCGTGATCACAGTGGCGCCGACGATGCCGGTCGAGGCGGCGAGCAGCGCGCCCACCACGCTCACCGAAACCGTGAGCCCGCCGCGCATCGGCCCGAAGAGCCGCCCCATATTGTCGAGCAGCTCCTCGGCGATCTTGGCGCGTTCGAGCACCACGCCCATGAAGACGAATAAGGGTACGGCGATCAGCACCTCGTTCACCATCACCGCGAAGATGCGTTGGGGGTAGGCGCCGATCAGCTTGAAGTCGAGGAGGCCAAAGGCCGAGGCCCCGAGCGCGAAGAGCAGGGCCGTGCCGGCCAGAGTGAAGGCGACGGGAAAGCCGCACAGAAGCGCCGCGCAGACCGCCACGAACATGGTGATGCAGATGAGATGCTGGGCATCGAAGACGAAGCCTTCCATCAGCCTTCGGCCTCGAGCTGGGCGATCGTAGCATGCCCGCCGCGCTGGGCCGCCTGGAACGCGCCCACCGCCATTGAAGTGAGGATGAACCAGGCCATGCCCGCATGGAGGGCGGCGACTACGATGGTGCCGATCTCACTGCTGGTGCCGACCAGGGTGATGAACCCTTCGGGGCGTCCCAGCAGCAGCTGACCCACCGCCCACAGCACCGAGAGCCCCAGATAGCCGGCGAGCGCGCGCCGCGCCACCGCGCTGCCGCGGTAGAAGGGCAGCAGGAGGATGCCGGCCACCAGCGCGATGCGGATTACCGCCGGCACCGCCCAGCGCGGCAGATCGGCGAAGCTCACCGTGCCGATCGTGGCGAGCAGGGTGTCGATGAACCACAGCGCCTCGGTCGCTATCACATAGAGCACGATGCCCCAGACGACTGCGAAGCCGGGGCTCGCGGCGGGGCCGTTGTCCTTGTGGCTGGTGCCGTCCGCGGCCCAGGGCATGACCGCGAGGACGAGCGCGCTGACGATGTTGCCGTAGGCCAGCAGCGTCATGATCGCGCCCGGATCGCCGCTCGCCAGCGCGCCGTAATGGATGCTGAGCCCCGCCGCAACGAAGAGCCCGATCACCGCGGCCACGCGCCCCCAATTGGCGCCCAGATAAGCGAGCGTGAGCAGGCCCGCGAGCACGATCGGCCGCGCGATCGCAATCGCGAGGCCGGTATGGGCGAGGCCGATAAGGAAGGTCAGAAACTCGATCGCCAGCAGGAAGACGCCGACGCTCACCACCATGTTGCGGCTCGAGCGCGGCGTCGCCCGTACCTCGGCGCTCTCGTCCGGCGCCTCGGCCGGCGCCATCTCGCCGCCCCCCAGCACGATCAGGCAGCGCGCGCCCAGCCCCACGCCCTGGAGCGCCAGGAACAGCGTCGCCACCGGCACCACGGTCTTGAGCGCAAAGATGGTCGGAATGCCGTTGGTCTCGGTCGAGCCCTCGAGCACGACCCAGGCGTTGATTACATAGCCCCAGGACATCCAGATGATCAGCGCGCAGACCGGCAGCAGGAAGAAGATCACGCCGAGCAGATCGATCGCCGCCTTCCGCTTGGCGTTGGCCTCGCGGTAGAAGAGGTCGACCCGCACGTGGCCGTCGCGCAGCAGGGTGTAGCCGGCGCCGATCATGAACAGCGCGCCGTGCATGTACCAGATCGTCTCCTGCGCCGGGATCGAGCCGACGGAGAAGACGTAGCGACTGATCACCACGGTGAACTGCACCAGCACCATGCCGAGCGCCAGCCAGGCCACGGTCAGCCCGACCTTGCGGTTGATCGCATCGATGGTCTTGTAGAGCTTGGTCAGATCGTCCAAGCGCGCGCCTCCCCAAGGGCCGCGTTCTGAAACGTTGTTATCGGCAGCCCCGCTTCGCTTAGCTGTATAGCGGGATTGCCGCGGCCGGCAAACCCCCCGCGAATTGTCAGCAAGGCGCTAGTGTCGCCCGCGAAAGAGGCGCGTCGGCGTTCGGTCCGATAGCACTGGGTCAGTCGAACAGGCGCTGCCATACCGCGGGCTCGTAGGCTTCGTCGGGCAGCAAATCCGGGCCCATCAACACGGCGCGGAACGGTGTGGCGAGGCTCGGATCCTTGGCCAGCCGCTCGGCAGCGCGGAAGCGCTTCGCCCGCGCTTCCTCGGTGTAGACGCAGCGATATTTGGAAAATTGTTGTGCGGTGACGCGCAGGCGGCGCATGCGCCGGCGCCGCTCGTCGGCATAGGGCTCGAAGATGTCGGGCGTCCAGTCGTCGTTTGCGGCAAGCGCCTCGGCAACCAGCCGCACGTCGCGGAAAGCGATCGAGATGCCCTGGCCGATCGTCGGGTCGTTGTGACCCGCCGCGTCGCCGATCAGCACGACCCCCGGCGCGTAGGGTCGGTCGACCCAGGTATCCGCGTTGGGATAGCCTTGGCAGGGCCCGGCCGGATGCGCCGTCGCCACCCACTCGCTGCCGGGTACTGTCGCAAGCTGGAAGGAGGCGAGGAAGTTGGTGGCGCCATCGGGCCCGTTGAACTCGCGCCGCCGGCCCGCGTCGTAGGCGTAGTAGAGGCGGATCCGTCCTCGGCCCTGCGGGAAGATGTAGAACGTGCCGTTCCCCTCGGTGCCGGTCACCATCGTATCGTCCGGCCATTCCGGGCATTCGTCGATCAGCAGGCCGCCGAAGATGTGATGCAGCGGATCGGTCTGCACCTCCACGCCGATCTGTTTCGCCACCGCCGAGCCTCGCCCGTCGGCGCCGATGATCAGCTTCGGCTGCAGCTCGATCGCGGCGCCGTCGTGCCGGAAGGCGATCGTCGGCGGCGCGCCCGGCGTCACCTCGACCCGGCGCACGCCCCGCAACAGACGAACCCCGCAGGTCACCGCAGCATCGTCGAGCGCCTGGCACATCGCCGGGTGGCCGAGCTTCAGATTGCCGCCGACGCCGGGAATGAGCCCTGAGATATTGATCGCGCCCGCTTGCGCCGCGTCGGGGTCGATGCCCTCGCCGTAGATAATGAGCTTGGAAGCGAAATGGCCTCCGGTCTCGATCAGGATGTCGTGAAGATCGAGCTTGAGGGCTTCGGCCACGCCCCAGGGCGTGATCGATTCGCCGCGCACCTTGTCGATATGCTCGGTGCTCTTTTCCAGCACCAGCACCGAATGACCCCGGCGCGCCAGCACGATCGCGATGGAGGCGCCGGCGATGCCACCGCCAACGACGACGATTTCAGGCGAGTCGGTCACGAAACGCAAAAACCGAAGGACGCGGGCGCACGAGGCGCCCGCGTCCATTCCCGCCTAGTATTTCACCAGGTCGCGGTAGTTGTAGTAGATCGCATCCGAATAACGCGACCATGTCGAGGCGTTCTTGCGGAACTTGATGTAGCTCTCGTAGACCTTCTTGGTCAGCGGATCGGACTTGGCGACGTCGGCGACGACATCGCGCGCGGCCTCGCCCATCTTCTCGAACACATCCTTCGGGAAGGGGATGTATTTGACGCCGTGCTTGGTTTCCAGCGTCTCAAGCGCCGCGGTGTTGTTGGCCACGAACTCGGCATAGCCGTAGTCGTTCTCGGCCAGGCAGCAGGCGGTGAACATCGCCTGGTCGGCGGCCGACAGGCTGTCCCAGAACTTCTTGGAGATGCCGACCGAGAGCATCGAGCCCGGCTCGTGGATGCCCGGATACATGGCGTTCTTGACCACCTTGTAGAAGCCGAAAGCGAGGTCGTTCCAGGGCCCGACCCATTCGGTCGCATCGATGTTGCCCGATTGCAGGTTGGGCAGGATCTCCGAGCCCGCGAGCGTCACCGAAGTGCCGCCGAGCGCCTTGATCACCGCACCGCCCAGGCCGGGGATGCGCATCTTCAGGCCCTTGAAGTCGTCGATCGAGGTGATCGGCTTCTTGAACCAACCGCCCATCTGCATGCCGGTGTTGGAGCCGGGCAGGTGCTTGACGCCGAACTGCGCGCCGACCTCGTCCCACAGCGCCTGGCCGCCGCCGTGGAAGATCCAGGCGTCGATCTCGGTCGCGGTGAAGCCGCCGGGCACGGCGGTGAAGAAGTTATAGGCCTTGTGCTTGCCCTGATAGTAGTAGTCGGCCGAGTGGTACATGTCGGCGTTGCCCTGCTGGACAGCGTCGTTGCACTTCAGCGCGTGCACCAGCTCGCCGCCGGCGAAGACCTTGATCTCGTAGCGGCCGTCGGAGGCCTTGTTGATGCGTTCGGCGACGCGGTTCGCGGCGGTGCCGAGGCCGGGGAAGTTCTTCGGCCACGAGGTCACCATGCGAAGCTGCTTGATCTTCTTGGTCATGACGGCCGGTGCGGCCGGCTTGGTCATGCCGCCGTCGGCCTTCTTGGGGGCTTCGGCCATCTTCTTGCCTTGGCTGGCCTTGCCGAACCAGCCGGCCGCTCCGCCGACGACGAGGCCGACGACACCACCTGAAATGAAATCGCGCCGGTTCATGTTGCTCTCCTTCTATTGCGCGTATCTTGGGACGCCGCGCGGACCGTGTCGGCCGCGGGCGGATGCCATGGACCGGCGCATCGCTCGACGCGCCGGAAGCGAACAACCCGTGTTCTCCGTCCTCAGTGTCATGAGGCGTGCGCCTTGGCAAGACAGCGTCGGAGCGGATCCTTGGGCCCGGCAGAGCCGGGAGGGCAAACGCTCAAACGAAGTGGCGGCCACGGCCGCACCGTCTCTGTGTTGCTGGGTCGAAGCTCGCCCGCCGTGTTGCGGTTCGGGCAGCCGGGGCGCACATGACGATGTCCTCCCTTCCTTGCCGGAGACGGGCAAGGATCAATCGGCGCCATCATACTCTTCGGATTCAAAAGGGCAACAAAGCTGCGTGGGTTACGGCCGCGCGATGACCGGCAAAGGCCGGGTCAAACCTCCTGGGGCTCCGCGTCGGTTGCTGCCGGCGCAAAATCCTCTTCGACGATCGCCGCCCAGCCGTCGGCGCCGAGCGCCTCGAGCGGACGGAAGCGGGTCTTGTAGGACATCTTCTTGCCGCCCTTGATCCAATAGCCGAGATAGAGATAGGGCAGGCCGAGCTCGCGGCAGCGGTCGATCAGCCGCAGCACCATATAAGTGCCGAGGCTGCGCCCGGTCACCTCGGTATCGAAATAGCTGTAGACCGCCGACAGTCCGTCGGAGAGCCGGTCCGTGAGGCACGAAGCGAGCAGCAGCCCGTTCGGGTCGCGGTACTCGGCGACGTAGGTCGACAGCGGGCTCTCCTCGACCATTGCCGCATAGTCGACGAAGCCCATCGCCGCCATCTCGCCGTCATTGTGGCGCGAGGCGACGTATTGGGCGAAGAGGTCGTAATGCTCCTCGGTCGCCGCGGCGGCGCGCTCGGTGCAGCGCAGATCGTCGTTCACCGTCAGCACCCGGCGCTGCGAGCGTGAGGCCTTGAAGGCGCTCGCCACCACCCGCACCGAGACGCAGGCATTGCAGCCCGGACAGGTCGGCCGGTAGGCGATGTTGTGGCTGCGCCGGAACCCCGCGTGGGTGAGGATGTCGTAGAGCGCCACCCCGTCGACCCCGGCCAGCTCGGTGAACACGTTCTGCTCGGTCCGGCCCGGCAGATAGGGGCAGGGCCGTGGCGGCATCCGGTAGAAATGGCGGGGAAGCTTGAGGGTTTGCGATGTCATACGGTGTGCTTCGAGCGGGCGATCCGGCGTCGGTCTTGGAGCGGGGTTCCTGGAGCGGGCCATCCGGCTTGTCGCGAAGCCGTGAGGCAGTCTTTCGTTCACCAATATTTACCGCCGAATCATAGTCCGAGCCTACGGCCCTGCGCAAGACAGGCAGGCGCGAATGGTTAACCAAAGCTGCGAATTGAGGATTTCAGGCGGCCGCGATTTCCAGCCGGTTCACCACCACGGTCTCGGAGACCATGTCGTGGACAGTGCGGCGCTGCGCATTGAACAGCGCCACCAGCAGGATGAGCGGCGTCAGCAGCGCGATCAGCACGTAATAAACCGCCAGGCGCAGAAACGCCTGAAGGAAGTCGGGCCGTCCGCCCGAGGCGGTGCGCAGCTCGATGCCCAGCATGCGCATGCCCGGCGTGGCGCTCCGCGCGCCCGCCGTGAAGCCGACATAGTAGAGGAACCGCAACGCCAGGAAGGCGAAGGCGAAGGGCAGGATCAGCAGTCCCAAGGTCGCGATCGCGGCCAGGATCATGAAGAAACCGATCGGCGCCATGACCGCGAGGAGGATGGCCGAATCGACGATATGGGCGAGGATCCGCTTGAAGACGATGTCGCTCACGAAGGCCGGATCGGAGAAAGCCGTGCCGGCTGCCGTGCGCGGGCTCTCGGCGCGCGCACCATTCCCGGCATTTTTCGTCCCATCGCTGGCAGTGTTGCCCTGACCTCCGGCCTGTTCGCGCTGGTTCGCGCTGCCCATGCCGAGCGTGGGCAGGGTCGAGCCGGGCCGGCGGCGGGGTTCGCGATGCCTCATCATACCCATAGAGGTTGGGGCAAACGGTGGCGAGGTCAACGCCGCGCGGCGTCCTCCTGGGTCAAAAACCGACATGCGATTTTGATGGGCCGGGCGGTCCGGCCGGCCCGCGACGCCCGCTATTTCTTGCCGGCTGCCGCGCCCTTGGCGGCGGGTTTGGCGGGGCCACCGCCACCGCTTTTCGCCGCACTGGCGCTGCCGCCGGCGAGCGAATGCTTGCGCAGCAGGGTGATGCTGATGCGCCGGTTGCGGGGGTCGCGGGGGTTTTCCTTAATCAGGGGATCGCGCGCGGCCTTGCCGGTCACCTCCACGACACGCGCGCCAGCGACCCCGAAGCTCTGCAGCATGCGCCGGGTCGAGTTCGCCCGGTCGGCCGACAGCTCCCAGTTGGTGTAGCCGGCGGTGTCCTTGTAGGGCGTGGCGTCGGTATGGCCCTCGATGGCGATCTTGTTGTCCATCTTGGCCGCGAGCTCGCCGATCTTCTTCAGGAGCTTCCGCGTGTGGGGGAGCAGGTTGGCGCTGCCCAGCGGGAACAGCGCGATGTTGTTGCGGTCGACAAGCTGGATGCGCAGGCCCTTCGGCGTCGTCTCGATCAGCAGGTTCTTGGTCAGCCCCTTGAGCTCCGGCGACTTTTCGATCGCCTGACGCAGCTCGTCGGCAGCCTTCTTCAGCTGCTTTTCTTCCTCTTTCGCCGGGCCGTTGCCCTTGGCGGCGTCGGGCGTCTTGCCCTCGCCCTTCTTCGTGTTGGGAGACTTACCCTCGCCGTCGTTCTCGTGCTCATTCTTCTCGCGCGGCAGGGGCACGACGATGCCGGTCGGGCTCGACGGGCTCTTGTTGGCGCCCTTCTTGGTCGGCGTCCGGCCGCCCAGCATGCCGCCGGCGCCCGACTGCGAATACGACACCGCTTCCGGCGCGAAGTAGTTGGAGATGCCCTGCTTCTGCTCCTCGGTGGTCGCGTTCAGCAGCCACAGGAGGAGAAAGAACGCCATCATCGCGGTCACGAAATCGGCGTAGGCGACCTTCCAGGCGCCGCCGTGATGGGCGGCATGGCCGCCCTTCTTGACCTTCTTGATGATGATCGGGACAGGCTGGTCGGTCTTGCCCTTGGTTTTGCTTGCGGCTGCGCCGCCATCCGCGGCCATGGGCGCCCCGCTACGTGACCTTGGGCGCGGCTTCCGTCGCCTCTTCGACCTCGTAGAAGGTCGGCCGCACCGAGCTGTAGAGGGCCTTGCGGGCGAATTCCACGCAGACCGCCGGCGCGTAGCCCTGGAGATAGGCGACCAGACCGGCCTTGATGCACATGTAGTACTTGGTCTCGGAGTCGTAGAGCGCCTTCAGCGACGCGGCCAGCGGGCCGACGAAGCCGTAGGCGAGCAGCACGCCGAGGAAGGTGCCGACCAGCGCGCCGCCGATCAGCTTGCCGAGGACCTCCGGCGGCTCGGTAATCGCGCCCATGGTCTTGATCACGCCGAGCACGGCGGCGACGATGCCGAGCGCGGGCAGCCCGTCGGCGACCTCCTGCACGGCGGTCGATATCTTCGACTGCTCGTGATGATGCGTCTCGATCTCCTCATCGATCAGCGATTCGAGCTCGTGCGGATTGTCGGTGCCGAGGGTCAACAGGCGCAGGTAATCGGTGATGAACGTCATCGCGTGATGGTCGGCGGCGATGCGCGGGAAGGCCTGGAAGACGGCGCTCTCCTCGGGGTTCTCCAGATGCTGCTCGAGCGCCAACGGGCCCTTTGAGCGGCCGAGCTTGAAGAGCGTGTATTGCAGGCCGAGGAGTTCGAGATAGGCTTGCTTGTCGTATTTCGAGCCCTTCAGCGTCGACGAGATCGCCGAGATGGTCTTCGACAGCACCGCCTTGGGATTGGAGATGATGAAGGCGCCGATCGCGGCGCCGCAGATGATCACGACCTCGAAGGGCTGGATCAGCACGGCGATGTGACCACCCAACGCCACGTAGCCGCCCAGCACGCTGCCCAGAACGATAATGGCGCCAACGACAACCAGCATGCGACAGAGCTCCCAGCCCATACGGTCGCGGCCGCGCCTCGGATGGGCCGGCCGGAACCGACTTAAACTGGCTGGATTAGGTTAAGAACCCGCTAATCGGGCAGTGTTCATGCGGGCTGCTGAGGCCCCGCGCATGCACGACACCAGCTATCCGGGAACAGGCTCAGCCGCTCTTCTTGCGGGCCGCCTCGATATAGCCTTCGAGCATCTGCTGGTTGACCGCGCCCGGCACCAGATGATCGCCGATGATGAAGGCCGGGGTGCCGTTGATGCGGAGCGAGCGGGCGAGGGCGAAATTGGCCCGGATCGCCTTCTCGATCGCTGGATCGCGCATGTCCTTGGCAAGCTGCTTGGTGTCGATGCCGACCGATTTCGCGACCGCGAAGACGCTCACCTGCGTCACCTGGCCTTTGAGCTTCATCATCGCGTTGTGGAATTCGAAATACTTGCCCTGCTTCTTGGCCGCGAGCGCCGCGCGCGCGGCGAAGACCGATTGCGGGCCCAGGATCGGGAATTCCTTGAAGACCATCTTGATCTTGCCGTCGGCCTTGATCGTCTTCATCAGCCGGCTGACCACGCTCTTGCAGTAGCCGCACTGGTAGTCGAAGAACTCCACGATGGTCACGTCGCCCTTCGTGTTGCCGGCGACGGGGCTCGATGCGTCCTCGTAGATCTCCCGGCGCTTGACGACGAGGGCGGCCTTGACCGCCTCCTTCTGCTTCTTCTCGCGCTCGGCGCGCAGGCGCTCCATGGCCTCGACGATGATCTCGGGGTGCTCGATCAGATATTTCCTGACCAGCTTCTTGATCGCGTCTTGCTGGGCGCCGCTGAGCGGCGCCTTGGCCTCGGCTGCCAGGCTCGGCGCGGAGCTCAGGGGCCCGACGAGCAGCAGAAGGCCGAGGGCGGCTGTGGCAAGCGAGCGAAAGCGCATCGATCGGTCCTTCACCTGATGTCGCGGATCATTGGGATGACGGTTGCATTCATGGTGGGCATTGTGGGGCCGGGGCGCACCCCGTGCAAGGTGCCGGGCGCTCACATCTTCGTGCGAGAAGCCTAACGTTCCGTTGGTAAATTCCCGGATTTACTGGTCAATTTGCTGGCCAAGGTGCGGTTCAATTTGCTGGTCAATGTGGCGCCGAGCCGCGACGCCGGCGCCCGGCTACCGCCGACCGCCCTTCTCGCGGCGGCCCATCTCGCGCTTGATGTCCTGGATGCGCAGCCAGGCGGGCGAGCCGCGCTTCAGGAGCTTCTCGGCGCGGCCGATATTACCCCAGACCTGCCGCTTGTCGCCGATCAGGTAGCCATATTCGGCCAGCGCCCACGACGCCTCGCCGATCCGGCCGAGCTTTCCGTAGGCAATGCCGAGGAGGCGCCAGGCCAGCGGATGGGCGTCGTCGCCCCGCACTGCAACGCGAAGATGGGTCAACGCCTGGCGCAATTGCGCCTGGCCGCCCACCGCGACCAGGGCCTGGCCCAGCCCGACCCGGATCAGCGGCTCGTCGGGCGCCAGCGCCACGGCCCTGCGGTAAGCCACCACCGCCTCGGGAATGCGCCCGCTCTCGAAGTTGATCTGGCCCTTGAGCTCATGGAAGAAGGGGTCTTTGGGCCGCTCCTTGATCAACCCGTCGATCAGCGCGATCGCCTTCGCGGTCTCGGCATTGCGGTGCCGGGCGATGGCCCGGGCATAGCGCGAGGCCAGGCTGGCGTTGGTGGGCGGGTAGATGCGGAAGACCTCGTCGATCGGATTGATGAAGCCGACCAGCTTGGCGCGCATGCGCGCGTGCATCTCGACGAAGCGGGCGGGCAGCGGGCGGTCGCTCACCGGCGAGTGGGCGATGTGCGCGCGCAGGAATTCGATACGTTCGCTGGTGATCGGATGCGTACGTACGTACGGGTCCTGGCGGGCGGAGATCAGGAGCTCCTGGCTCTCGATGATCTCCATGAATTTGAGCATGCCGCGCGAGGAGATCCCCGCCCGGTCCATCGCGGTCACGGCGAACTGGTCGGCGGCGCGCTCATGGGCGCGGGTGTATTTGAGGAAGGTGCCCTCGGCGATCTTGGTGCCGAGCGAGATCGTGGCGGCGCCCGCACGGGCATCCTGTGCTGCGATCGCCGCGCCCGCGCCCAGGATGAAGGCGATCACCTGCTTGATCTGGGCCTCACGTACGGCCTGGCGCAGGCGCACCAGATGGCCGCCGGCGATGTGACCCGCTTCGTGGGCGATCACGCCGATCACCTGGCCCGCATCCTCCGCGCGGATCAGGAGGCCCGTGTTGAGGAAGATGTTTTGGCCGCCGGCGACAAAGGCGTTGAGGCGGTTGTCGTTGATCAGGTAGACCTTGACCTCATCGGCCGACAATCCCGTGGCGCCGAAGACGGGCGTGGCGTACGCGCGGATTGACCGCTCGATCTCGGCGTCCCGGATCAGGCGCAGCGGTTTTTGTCGGCGGCCTTGAGCATTGGCCGCCGAGGCCAACCCGGAGACCACAAGGAGTGCCGCGAGGGTGACGGAAAGCAATCGGCGGAACATAGTTCTCTGGGCGGGGGAACGCTGCATGTCGGGTGGCCTGGAAGAGCGCGGGCGGAGCGGTCGTCCGTACCGGCGCTCGATGATGTCTCAATATCTGAATATAGGGCCTTATAGGCGTGCAAACACGGCGTTTGTTGGGCAGTGCACCAATCGTCATAAAGGCGTCATGCGCCTCCGGGTGACGCCATGACGCTCAAAGTGGCCCGGCGCGGCAATATCCCGCCCTTTATCGTCATGGACGTGATGCGCGCGGCCTTCGAGCGCGAAGCGGCCAAGGGCGACGTGCTGCATCTGGAGGTCGGCCAGCCCTCGACCCCGGCGCCGGCAGGCGTGATCGCGGCCGCCAAGGCGGCGCTCGACGCCGACAAGCTCGGCTACACCGATACTTTCGGCATCCCGTCGCTGCGCCAGGCGATTGCCCGGCACTACCGCGACTGGTACGGCGTCGAGGTGGCGCCCGAACAGGTCTTCGTCACCACCGGCAGCTCGGCCGCCTTCGTCGTCTCCTTCCTCGCCGCCTTCGATCCGGGTGACCGTGTGGCGGTCGCGGAACCCGGCTATCCCTGTTACCGCAACATCCTGTCGGCCCTGGGTATCGAGCCGGTCGGGCTCGCGACGACCGAGGAGAGCCGTTTTCAGCCGACCCCGGCGCTCCTCGACTCGGTCGAGGGGGACCTCGACGGGCTTATCGTCGCCAGCCCCTCGAACCCGACCGGCACGATGCTGAGCGCCGATGAGATCAGGGCGCTTGCCGGCTATTGCCACGACCGCGGCATCCGCCTGATCTCCGACGAGATCTATCACGGCATCTGCTACGGCGAGCGGGGCGCGAGCGCGCTCGAATTCACCCGCGACGCCGTCGTCATCAACAGCTTCTCGAAATACTTCTCGATGACCGGCTGGCGGCTCGGCTGGATGGTGATCCCGGCCGACCTCGCCCGCGCAATCGAGTGCCTCGCCCAGAACCTTTACATATCACCGCCGTCGCTCAGCCAGGTCGCGGCCGTCGCGGCCTTCGATTGCCACGACGAACTTCAGGCGAACGTCGCGCGCTACGCCGCCAACCGCGAACTCCTGCTGGAAAGGCTGCCCGCCGCCGGCTTCGATCACCTGGCCCCGGCGCAGGGCGCCTTCTACATCTATGCCGACGTCTCGAAGCTCACCAACGACTCCGAAGACTTCTGCCGCCGCATGCTGGCGGAGACCGGAGTGGCGACGACGCCGGGGCTCGATTTCGACCCGCACCGCGGCCGCGCCTTCATGCGCTTTTCCTTCGCCGGGTCGACCGACGAGATGGACGAGGCCGCAAGCCGACTTGCCGCCTGGCTCGGGTGATCAAGGCGACGTGAGACAGTTGGGACGCTTGGGACAGATGAGACGCCCAGGCGGGACGGGTGAGACAGTCCGATTGGGACAGGTGAGACACCACGCCGGTGTTCCGGCGGTGTCTCACCCTTGTTTTTGCAGTTTGTCCCTTGCCGACGCGGCTATTCGATGATGCGCGAGAACCAGCTCTTGCCGCGGCTCGTCTCGGCGGCGTCGTCGCTCTTGGGCGGCGGCGTGTCGTCGGGCTTGGCCGCCGGTGGCACTTCCCCAGCCGGTGCCGCAGCACTATCGCCACTCGCGGGTGACGCCTTGGGGGGTGGCGCAGCCTTGGGCATTGCCGCAGCGTCGGGCGTCGCAGGACCTTCACCCGCGGCCGCGTCGGCGCCGTTGTCGGACTTGGCGCTTCTCCGGGCTCTGCGGCGCGGCTTGGGCTTTTCGCTGCTTTCGCCGTCGCCCTCCAAAGCACCGCTGCCATTGCCGCGCTCGGCTGCGTCGACGGTGCCATCATCGCCGGCTTTCGCCGCCGCCTTCGCGGGTTTGCGGCGGGCGCGCCTGGCGGGCTTCTTCTTCGCGCCCTGGCCCTGATCCTCGGCGCCCTGATCCGCGGCGCCCTGATCTTCGGTACCCTGACCGTCGGCGCGCTGATCTTCAGCAACCTCGTCGCGATCGGCGCCATTGCCGGAAGCCTCACTTGCCTGGGCGTCATCGCCGTTTGCGCCGTTTGCGCCGTCCTCGCGGCCACGGCTGCGTGAGCGGCGGCGGCCGCCGCGGCGGCCGCGGCGTCTCGGCTTCTTGCGGCGATCCTCTTCGCTTTCGTCGCCGGACTCAGCGCGCGCCTCGGTACGGGCCTCGGCCTCTTTGTCGGTCTCCTCGTCGGCCTCGGCGGCGAGCGGCGCCCCCGTTTCCTCGCGGGTGTCCTCGCGGCCCTCGTCGCGATCACCCTTGCCTCTGCGCCGGCGTCCGCGCTTGCGCCGGGCCTTGCCGGCGGCATCCTCGTCGCCGAGCTCGACCTCGACCGGCACCTCGGTCCCGTCACCGGAGCGTCCGCCGATGCGCTCGAGGCGCATCTCCGGCGGGATCAACGTATCGTCGCCGGCCACGGTGACGTCAAAGCCGTAGCGCTGCTCGATCTGGGCCAGCGCCGCGCGCTTCTGATTCAATATGTAGAGCGCAACCGCCGTCGGCACATGCACGGCCACCCGCGTGCTGCGCTGGCGGATGCCTTCCTCCTCGATCGTGCGCAGCACATGCAGCGCCGTCGATTCGGTGGAGCGCACGCGGCCGGTGCCGGCGCAATGCTCGCAGTGCTCCATCGTCGCCTCGACCAGGCTCGGCCGCAAACGCTGGCGCGACATCTCAAGCAGGCCGAACGGGCTGATGCGGCCGAGCTGCACCCGTGCGCGCTCGCCCTTCATCGCGTCCTTCAGGCACTTCTCGACCTTCGACTGGTTGCGGTTCTCCTCCATGTCGATGAAGTCGATGACGATGAGCCCGGCAAGATCGCGCAGGCGCAATTGGCGCGCGACTTCCTCCGCCGCCTCGAGATTGGTGCGTAGCGCCGTCTCCTCGATATTGCGCTCGCGCGTCGCACGGCCCGAGTTGACGTCGATCGCGACCAGCGCCTCGGTCGGGTTGATGACGATGTAGCCGCCCGAGCGGAGCTGGACGACCGGGTCGTGGATGCTGTCGATCTGGCCCTCGACCTGATAGCGGTGGAAGAGCGGCATGGTCGGGTCCTTGAACGGCTGGACCTTCTTGGCGTGGCTCGACATCAGGATCTTCATGAAATCCTTGGCCGTGCGGTAACCCTCGTCGCCCTCGACCAGCACCTCGTCGATCTCGCGCGAATAGATGTCGCGGATCGAGCGGCGGATCAGGTTCGCCTCCTCGTGGATCAGCGCCGGCGCGGTCGACTGCATGGTGAGCTCGCGGATCTCGTCCCAGCGTTTGACCAGATAGTCGTAGTCGCGCTTGATCTCGGCCTTGGTGCGCTCCATGCCGGCGGTACGCAGGATGACGGCGAGCCCGTCGGGCAGCTTCAATTCCTCCAGCACCGACTTCAAGCGCCGGCGGTCCTTGGGATTGGTGATCTTGCGCGAGATGCCGCCGCCGCGCGGCGTATTGGGCATCAGCACGCAATAGCGACCGGCCAGCGACACGAAGGTGGTGAGCGCCGCGCCCTTGTTGCCGCGCTCTTCCTTGGTCACCTGCACCAGCACGATCTGGCGGCGCGAGATGACCTCCTGGATCTTGTAACGGCGAAGCGCAGCGCGGTGGCGCCGGCGCATGTCCTCGACCTCGTCGCCGCCGACCGTCTCGACATCGTCGCCGGCCTCGCCGTTGGCGTTGTCGTCGTGGGCCTCGTCGGCCTCGTCGGCAAGCAACGCCTCGCGGTCGGCGATGGGCAGCCGGTAGTAGTCGGGATGGATTTCGTTGAAGGCAAGGAAACCGTGGCGGTTGCCGCCGTAGTCCACAAAGGCCGCCTGCAGCGACGGCTCAACGCGCGTCACCTTGGCGAGGTAGATATTTCCTTTGAGCTGTTTCCTTGTCTCTGTCTCGTAGTCGAATTCTTCTAGTCGGTTACCGCTGACGACGACGACCCGGGTCTCTTCCGGATGCGTCGCGTCAATGAGCATCCTCTTAACCATCAATTTCTCCACAGCCGGTGCGCCACTGTCCCGCGACATCGCCGCGGTTGGCGCCACCGTGCGTCTATGTTCCAGCCGTTCCCCGCTCATTCCAACCCGTCCCGGTTAGCATCGCCGGGGCGGGGAGCTGGGCGACCGCATTTCCACGGTCGCGCGAACGGCCTCGAAACCAGTTCACTTCGACTGCGACCTCCAATCCCGGAGCAACGAGGCCGCCGGCAGTTCGTCTGCCGGATACCTTGCGAAGGCCGGGACACCGGAACGTCGATCGCTCAACGGGCCGGTCAAGGCCGCAGCATGCCTTGTAAAATAGTCAGACTGGCAGGCAACAACAATGACATTTCCAATCCGCTAACGCCGTGGGTACGTTTGCCTACCGCCGCGGGCACGTTTGAAGGTCCGCCGGCGAAACACAATATGGGTGCACATCACCGCTCAAATACCGCAGAAATCAAGCCGCGGGTGCGTTGAGGCGCATCCCAATCCGGGGTATATATAGGGTTAATGACGCATAGTCGACGCAATATGTGGAAAATGGCCTGGAAGGGGGCGGGAGTCCTCCTTTTGGCCCTCGCCGCGGGCGGCAGCGGCGCAATGGCCCAAGGCTCCGTCCGCGCGACCGGGGTGCGCATCGGTGTCCACGGGCAGGAAACCCGCTTCGTCGTCGATCTGAGCGGGCCCGTCCGCCATCGCACCTTCGCGATCGCCAATCCGAACCGCATCGTGATCGATCTGCCGCGGCTCGATTGGCGGACCCGCCAGGAGGGACCGCGACACCGCAATGCGGTGATCAAGACCTACCGCTTCGGCGCCTTCACGGCGGGCGCCAACCGCATCGTCATCGAGCTCCGCCAGCCGGCGTCGATCGCCCGGAGCTTCGTGATCCCGCCGCGCGGCGAGGTGAAGAACTACCGCTTCGTGCTCGACCTGAAACCGGTCACACAGGCGGCGTTCCAAGCGAGCGTGCGGACGCCCGCACGTGCGCGGGGACGCGGATCGGACGCGCACCGCGCGCCAAAGCGGCGGCGCGCAGTGCGGGCGAAGCCGGTGATCGTGCTTGATCCCGGCCACGGCGGTATCGATCCGGGAACGCGCGGCCGTTTGGGGACGCGCGAGAAGCATGTCACGCTCAAGGTCGCCCGGGCGGTGCGGCGGGCGTTGCTTGCGACGGGCCGGTACAAGGTCGTGATGACGCGCTCGGGCGACAGCTTCGTGCCGCTCCGCCAACGCATCGCGATCGCGCGCAAGGCCGACGGCGATCTCTTCATCTCGTTCCACGCCGATGCGCTCTCGATCAAGTCGTTTCGCGGCGCGTCGGTCTACACGCTGTCGGAGGAGGCCTCCGACGACGAAGCCGCGGCGCTCGCCAAGAAGGAAAACAAGGCCGACATCATCGCCGGCATCGATCTGGCGCGCGAAAGCGGCGACGTGCGCAACATCCTGATCGACCTCGCCCAGCGCGAGACGATGAACCGATCGATCCATCTGGCGCGCTTCCTGATCGCCGACCTACGGCGCGCGATCAAGCTGGTGCGCAACAAGAAACACCGCTTTGCGGGCTTCGCGGTCCTGCGCGCGCCCGACGTGCCGTCGGTGCTGATCGAGCTCGGCTATCTCTCCAACACGGCTGATGAGCGCTTGTTGCGGAGCCCAGGCCATCATGCCAAATTGGCCCGCGCGATCGTCCGGGCCATCGACCGGTATATTGCCCTGCAATCAAAGCTTTCGAAAACATAGCGCCGCCATAATTGGCGCGTAGCCAAGGCCGCGAGTTGGCCGAATTCGTTGACCATCGTTGAGAGTTTCCGTTCATGAACGTCACCCCATACCGACTTAGAGGCCGATGTGGGGACCGACCTAGGGACCGAGCCAGACAAACCGGGAAATAGCACCGTGAAAGCACTGCTCAGGTTTACCGTCAGACTGTTCAGCGTCGGCTTCTTGCTCGCGATCGTTGCGGTTGCGGGCGTGATCGGGGCGATCTGGTACTACGGCCGCGATCTGCCGGATTACCGCGCGCTGGCCGATTACGAGCCGGCCATGGTGAGCCGGGTCTACGCCGGCAACGGCTTGCTGGTCGGTGAGTTCGCCGACGAGCGGCGCGTCTTCGTACCGATCGAGTCGATTCCCATAAAGCTTCGCCAAGCCTTCCTTGCCGCCGAGGACCGGACGTTCTACGAGCATCCCGGCATCGACGTGCCGGGCATCGCGAACGCGATCTACATCAATCTGCGCAATATCGGCGGCAACCGCCGGCCGATCGGCGCCTCGACGATCACGCAGCAGGTGGCGAAGAACTTCCTGCTCAGCAGCGAAACCACCATGACCCGGAAGATCAAGGAGATGATCCTCGCCTTCCGGATCGAGCGGACCTTCTCCAAGAACCAGATCTTCGAGCTCTATCTGAACGAGATCTCGCTCGGCAACCGCTCCTTCGGCGTGGCGGCGGCGGCGCTCTCCTATTACGGCAAGTCGCTGAAGGAGTTGACCGTCGCCGAGATGGCGTTGCTCGCGGCCATGCCCAAGGCGCCCTCGGCGCTCAATCCGCGGCGCCATCCCAAGCGCGCGACCGCGCGGCGCAACTGGGTCATCGGCCAGATGCGGAATAACGGCTTCATCACCGCGGAGGAGGCCGCGCAGGCCAAGGCCGAGCCGATCACGCTGCGCCGGTGGAACCCGAGCGGCGACGTGCCGGCCGGCTTCTTCGTCGAAGAGATCCGCCGCGAGATGCTGAAGCGCTATGGCGAGGAGCGGCTGCGCAAGGGCGGCTATGTGGTGCGCTCGTCGCTCAACCCGCACTACCAGAAGATCGCCTACCGCGTCCTGCGCAAGGGCCTCGTCGCCTATGACCGCCGCCACGGCTGGCGCGGCGCCTTCACCAATCTCGGCGCCGATCCGGGCATTGGCACCGATTGGGCGAAGAAGCTCACAGAGTACGAGGCGATCAAGGACTACAAGAAGCGCCCCCATCCCGCCGCGCTCGGCGACTGGCGCCTCGCCGTCGTGATCGAGATCCACGACAAGGACGCCGTCAAGACCGTCGGCAAGAAGCGCGTCGTGACGCACCGGCACGCCGTGGTCGGCTTTGCCGACGGAACCAAGGGCACCATCCCCTTCCAGGAGATGACCTGGGCGCGCGAGCGCAAGCCCGAGCAGCGCCTCGGGCCGTCGCTGAAGAAGGTCTCAGACGTGTTGAAGCTGGGCGACGTGATCGCCGTCGAGCCGGTCGAGAAGCCGGAGAAGGGCAAAGCGCCCTATCCGAAGGACACCTATACGCTGCGCCAGGTCCCCAACGTGCAGGGCGCCATCGTCGTGCTCGACCCGCATACCGGCCGCGTGCTGGCGATGGTCGGCGGCTATGCCTTCGGGGTCAGCCAGTACAACCGCGCGATCCAGGCCAAGCGCCAGCCGGGCTCCGCCTTCAAGCCCTTCGTCTATCTGACCGCGCTCGACAATGGCTACACGCCCTCCAGCGTGATCCTCGATGCGCCCGCGGTGATCGGTAACTACAAGCCCCAGAACTACGACAACAAGTATCTGGGCCTGATGACATTGCGGCGGGGGCTTGAGAAGTCGCGGAACGCGATGACCGTGCGTCTGGCGCAGTCCGTCGGCATGGAGCCGATCGCCCAGACCGCGGAGACGTTCGGCGTCGGCAAGGACCTGCCGCGCGAGTTCTCGATGACGCTGGGCGCGGTGGAGACGACGGTGCTCGACATGACCACGGCGTATGCCATGCTCGCCAACGGCGGCAAGCGCATCCGGCCTACCTTCATCGACCGCATCCAGGACCGCTACGGCAAGACCATCAGCAAGCACGACCAGCGGCCGTGTCCCGATTGCCGCGCCACCGACTACAATGGCGGCGACATGCCGGTGATCAAGGACATCCGCGAGCAGATCGCCGATGAGCGGAGCGTCTTCCAGATCGTCTCGATGCTGCAGGGCGTCGTCGAGCGCGGCACCGGCGCTTATGTGCGCGCGGTCGGCAAGCCGATCGCTGGCAAGACGGGGACGACCAACGACTTCCTCGATGCCTGGTTCGTCGGCTTCACGCCGGACCTGGCGATGGGCGTCTGGGTCGGCTTCGACACGCCGGTCACGCTCGGCTACGGCGAGTCCGGCGGCAGGGCGGCCTCGACGATCTTCCGCGACTTCATGCTGGAGGCGCTGAAGGACAAGCCGGGAACCTCCTTCCGTGTGCCGCGCGGTCTCACCATGGTGCGCGTCAACGCCAAGACCGGCCAGCCGGCCCAAGCCGGCGACAAGGCGGTGATCCTGGAAGCCTTCAAGCCGGGCTCGCAGCCGGGCGGTAATGACGGCGCGCGCAGCACCGCACGCGGCCTCCGGCCCAAGACCGCACCGGAGGCGGGCACCGGCGGGCATTATTAGGTAAGTTGATCGCGGTTCCGGCCCGCTCCCCCACCCGGCCACCCAACGAGAGTATCCTAATTGGGTGGCCGGGTGGGGGAGCGGGCCGGCGCCGTGGCGCAACGTATTAAGAGGTTCATCCATGCGTGCCGAAACCGAAGCCATGGTCGAAGAGATCAAGCAGTCGATCGAACTGCTGAGGAGGCATCTTTGACCCTGAGGCTGCCGCGAAACGCCTCGCCGAGCTGACCACCAAGAGCGAATCTCCCGATTTCTGGAACGATCAGAACGCGGCGCAGGCGGTCATGCGCGAGCGTGGCGCGCTCGAACGCGCGATCGAGGAGTTCCGCGCGCTCGAAACCGAACTCAACGACAATATCGAGCTGATCGAGCTCGCCGAGGCCGAGGGCGAGGAGGCGATGGTCGCGGAGGCCGAGGCGGCATTGCAGAAGCTCCAACGCCGCACCGCCAAGGCGCAGCTCGAGAGCCTGCTCTCCGGCGAGGCGGATGCGAACGACGCGTTTTTGGAAGTCCATGCCGGCGCCGGCGGCACCGAGTCGCAGGACTGGGCGGAGATGCTGGCGCGCATGTATGTGCGCTGGGCCGAGCGCCGGGGCTTCAAGATCGAATGGATCGAGGAGAGCCCGGGCGAAGAGGCGGGCATCAAGTCGGTGACGCTGAAGATCATGGGCCACAACGCCTACGGCTGGGCCAAGACCGAGAGCGGCGTGCACCGTCTGGTGCGCATCTCGCCCTTCGACTCGCAGTCGCGGCGGCATACGAGCTTCGCCAGCGTGTGGGTCTATCCCGTCGTCGACGAGGACATCGAGATCGAGGTCGAGGACAAGGATCTGCGCGTCGACACATATCGTGCGTCGGGCGCGGGCGGGCAGCATGTCAACAAGACCGACAGCGCGGTGCGCCTGACGCATCTGCCGACCAACATCGTCGTGCAGTGCCAGAGCGACCGCTCCCAGCACCGCAATCGTGCGGAAGCGATGCGCATGCTGAAGGCGCGGCTCTACGAGCTGGAATTACAGAAGCGCGAGGAGGCGACCGCCGCCGAAAACGAAGCCAAGACCGACATCGGCTGGGGCCACCAGATCCGCTCCTACGTGCTGCACCCCTATCAGATGGTGAAAGACCTGCGCACCGACGTCGAGACCGGGAACACCAAGGCCGTGCTCGACGGCGACATCGATGCCTTCCTGGAAGCCGCACTCGCGGCGCGGCTGGGTAAGGGCGGCAGCAAGGCGGCGTAGGGGCGGGCAACCGTTCCGCTATCGTCATTCCCGCGAAAGCGGGAATCCATAGCCGGGCCAGAGTTTGCAGGAGCAATGGACTCCCTCTTTCGCGGGAGTGACGTCTTGCTTAGCGGCTGATTGCGTCTCAATTGACCGCGGGTAAACAAACGAAACGGGGAGCGCCGCATGGCCGCACAGGAAACCGCCTTCATCATCGGCGTCGGGCCGGGGCTTTCGGCCTCGCTTGCGCGGCTCTTCGCGAAGGAAGGCATGGAGATCGCGCTCGGCGCGCGCAATGTCGACAAGCTCGACGCGCTGGCACGCGAAACGAATGCCGCGCGTTTCGCGATCGACGTGACCGATCCCGGCTCGGTGGAGAAGTTTTTCGCCGATGCCGTTGCCGACAAGGGGACGCCCGACATCGTCGTCTACAACCCGAGCGCCCGCACGCGCGGTCCGTTCGTCGAGCAGGACCCGGACGCGGTCAAGAACGTGCTGATGATCTCCTGCTATGGCGGCTTCCTAGTCGGCCAGGCCGCGGCGAAGCTGATGCTGGATAAGGGCTCGGGCTCGATCCAGTTCACCGGCGCCTCGGCGAGCGTGAAGGGCTATCCGCAGTCGGCGTCCTTCGCGATGGGCAAGTTCGGCCTGCGGGGCCTCGCGCAATCGATGGCGCGCGAGCTCGCGCCCAAGAACATCCATGTCGCTCATTTCGTGATCGACGGCGGCATCTCCAAAGGCCCCGACGATCCGCGCGCCACCCGCGGCGAGGACGGTCTGCTCGAGCCCGACGCGATCGCCGAGAGCTATCTCTACGTCCACCGCCAGCACCGCTCGGCCTGGACCTGGGAGGTCGAGCTCAGGCCCTGGGTGGAGAGCTTCTAGTCAGCCAGCGCCAGCGCCAGCGCCACCGTCTCGCGGTGGGCATGCAGTAACCCGTCCGGTAGCTCGGTCGGGGCAAAGAACCGCGCTTCGAGGATTTCGCGCTGGTCGAGCGCCATCTCGCCGCCGGCGATGGTGGTCGCGAAATGCGCTTCCATGCGCAGGCGAAAGCCGCTGACGACGCGGACGAGGTCGGGCTCGTCGATCACCAGGCCGGTTTCCTCCAGCACCTCGCGGGCGAACGCGTGTTCGAGCGTCTCGTGACGCTCGACGAGCCCTCCCGGCAGGCCCCATGTGCCGGCGCGCCAGAAGCGGTGACGTAAGAGCAGCACCTCGCCGGCCTCGTTGGTGACCACGCCGGTCACGCCGACGAGAAAGGTCGCATTGCGCAGCCACAAGACGCGCCAACGCCAGCCCCCGCCGCCGAGGCGCCAGATCCGTGCAAGACCTCGCCAGGCGCGTTCCATGCCGTTTAGACGGGTGGCGCGGCGTAGAAGCATTGCGCCATGCCCGCCTGCGCGCGGGCGTCGTCGTTGAAGGGCGGCTTGAGCGCGCCCTTGAAATGCGCGGCGACGAGGGCGCGCCAGGTCGGCTCGGGCGCGACGCCGCGGCGCCTGCACTCGAAAGCGAACCAGCGCATGCCGGTGGCGACGTGGCCGATCTCGTCCTCGTAGATCGTCGCGAGGACGGCGGCGGTCTCCTCGTCGCCGAAGCGCGTCATGCGCGCGATCATCGTCGGCGTGACGTCGAGCCCGCGCGCCTCGAGCACCAGCGGCACCACGGCGAGACGCGCGAGCAGGTCGTGCGCGGTCGCCTCGGCCGCCTCCCACAGGCCGTCATGGGCCGGGAGGTTGCCGTAGGTCGCCCCCAGCGCGGCAAGGCGTTCTGACAGCAGCGTGAAGTGCTTGGCCTCCTCATCGGCGACCTGCACCCAGTCGTCATAGAAGGCGCGCGGCAAATCCGCGTTCGTAAAGCGCGCGACGATGTCCCAGGCGAGATCGATCGCGTTCAGCTCGATATGCGCGATGGCGTGCAGAAGCGCGACGCGTCCGGCCGCCGACCCTCCCGCGCGACGCTTGGGCATGTCGCCAGGGCGGCGCAGCTCGGGGCGCGCTGGCCGAGCGGGGCGGTTCGGCGGTGTGTCGGCACCGATGTCATTGATCGTGCCGTCCCGCCAAGCGGCCGCCGCTGCGCGGCTCGCGGCCGCCTTGTCCGACGCGTCGGCGGTGCTCAGCACCGCGATGGCAGCCTCGGTCAACGATCGGGCACGGGCGGCCATCGGCCTGTTAGAGTCCCTTCGCCGCCTCGAGCACCGCCTCCACGTGCCCCTTCACGCGCACCTTGCGCCAGATCTCGCGGACGATGCCTTTTGTGTCGATGAGGAAGGTCGAGCGCTCGATGCCCATGTATTCGCGGCCGTAGTTCTTCTTCTTCACCCAGACGCCGTAGGCCTCGCAGATTTTCCCGTCCTCGTCGGAGGCGAGCGCGAAGTTGAGGTCGTACTTGGCCTTGAAGTTGTCGTGGCGCTTCACGCTGTCCTTGGAGACGCCGACGATCTGCGCCTTCACGTTGGAGAAATCGGGCATGGCATCACGGAACCCGCAGGCCTCGGTGGTGCAGCCGGGCGTGTCGTCCTTGGGATAGAAGTAGAGCACGACCGGCTTGCCCTTGAGCGCGGAGAGGCTGACCGTGCCGCCGCCGTCACCGGGCACGCTGAAATCCGGGGCGGGTTTTCCGATCTCGACGCTCATGGTCGCGCTCCTTTTTTGACAGTTATTCGCCCGTGTCGCTCTTCGTCACTTCGGCGGCGGGCACTTCGATCATGGCCTGGAAGATTTCGTAGACCGCCTCGGCGGTCACGGCAATGGAGCGCTTTAGGTCGTCGAAGTCTTCCGCACCGCCGGCGCGGGCCAGAAGCGCGCGCAGGCCGTCGGTGGCGCTCGCCTCGTCGAACGCCTCGCCGACGGTGAGGCGCAGCATCGACTGCAAGCCCTGCCAGAAACGGACACCGTTGCACAATGCTTCGGCGCTCGCGGCGTCGAGGCAGCCGGCGGCGGCGAGCCGCTCGAAGGCCTCCAGCGTGTTGGTAGAGAGAACCTCCGGGTGCTCGGCCGCGTGGCGGAGTTGAAGGTACTGGGCCATGAACTCGAGATCGACAATACCGCCGCGCTTGCGTTTCACCTGCCAGTCGTTACCCGCCCCATGTTCGCGGGCGATGCGTTCGCGCATCTCGGCGACGTCGGCGACCAGTTTCCCGGGATCGCGCGGCCGGCACAGAACCGTGCGAATGGCGTCCTCGATGCGGTCGGGCAGATCGTCCGGACCCATGATGACGCGCGCGCGGGTCAGCGCCATGTGCTCCCAGGTCCAGGCCTTCTCGTTCTGATAGTCGACGAACCCCGCAAAGCCGGTCGCGAGCGGGCCGGCATTGCCGGAGGGCCGGAGCCGCATGTCGACCTCGTAGAGCCGGCCTTCGCCCGTAAGCGCGGTGATGGCGTTCAGATAGCGCTGGCTGAGCCGCGTATAGTAGTGGCCGGGCGAGAGCGGCTTTTCGCCATCGGATTGATCGGCGCCCTCCGGCACGTCGAAGAGGAAGATGAGATCGAGGTCGGAGGTCGTGGTCATCTCTCGGCCGCCGAGCTTGCCCATCGCGAGCACCGCCATGCCGCCGCCCGTGAAGCCCCCGTGCTGTTCCTCGAACTCGGCGACCACTGGTGGCCAAAGCGCACTCAAAGCCGCATCGGCGATGCTGGTGAGCGCGCGCCCGGCCGTCGCGGCATCGATCATGCCGCGGAAATATTGGATGCCGACCTGAAAGCGATGGTCGTTGGCCCAGCGCCGGGTGAGGTCGAGCACGTCCTGGAAGTCCCGGGCCTCGCCGAGCAGTGCAGCGATGTCCTCGGCGAGCTCCGATGCATCGGGCAGCGCGTCGAAGAAGCCTTCGCTCACCACCGCCTCGAACAGCGAGGCATTGGCGCCGAGCCGGGCGGCCAGTTCGGGCGCGCTGCCCATCACCTCGGCGACGAGGGAGAGCTGGCCTGGGTTGGCGTGGAACATGGCGAAGAGCTGCACGCCCGCGGGCTGTGCTGCGAGGAACTCGTCGAACTTGAGCAACGCTTCGTCCGGGTTCGGTGTCGCCGCGAGCGCCTCCAGTAGCGCTGGCATGAGCTCGGTCAGCATCTCGCGCGCCCGGGCACTGCGCATGGCGCGGTAGCGGCCGTGATGCCAGCCACGCACGATCGACGAGACCCGCTCGGGATCGGCGTAGCCGAGGCGCTGCAGCGTCGCCAAGGTGTCGGGGTCGTGCTCGCCGCCGGTGAAGACGAGATTGCCGGTGCCGCCGAGCTCGGGCGCTTCCTCGAAGAGCGCGGCGTAGTGCCGCTCGACCGTCCGCAGCCGCTCACTCAAAGCATCGGATAAGGCCGCGCGGTCGGAATAGCCGAGGAAGGCGGCAAGCGCGGCGAGGCCCTTCTCGTCCTTGGGCATCTCGTGGGTCTGCTGATCGTCGATCATCTGCAGGCGGTGCTCGACCGTGCGCAGGAAGCCGTAGGCCTCGATCATCTCGTCGGCGACGTCGCGGGTGATGCGCCCGTGCGCGGCCAGCGCGGCCAGGGTCTCGGTGGTGACCCGGCCGCGCAGCTCGGGTTCGCGGCCGCCCCAGATGAGCTGCTGGGTCTGGGCGAAGAACTCGATTTCGCGGATGCCGCCACGGCCGAGCTTCACGTTGTGGCCGGCAATGGCGATCTTGCCGCCGCCCTTATGTGCGTGGATCTGGCGCTTGATCGAGTGGATGTCCTGGATCGCCGCGAAGTCGAGGTGCTTGCGCCAAACGAAGGGCCGGATCGCCCGCAGGAACGCCTCGCCGGCCGCGCGGTCGCCGGCGATCGGCCGCGCCTTGATCATCGCGGCGCGCTCCCAGTTCTGGCCCATGCTCTCGTAGTAGGTCTCCGCGGCGAGGGTGGAGATGGCGACCGGGGTCACGCCGGGATCGGGGCGCAGCCGCAGATCGGTGCGGAAGACGTAGCCGTCGGGCGTGCGGGTCTCCAGGATGCGCACGAGGTCACGCGTGAGCGCGATGAAGAACGCGCCCGGCCCGCCGCCCGGCTCTAGCGCGTCCAGGATGTCGGTGCTCAGCCGCTCGGGCTCGAATATCGCGATCAGGTCGATGTCGCTCGAATAGTTGAGCTCGCCGCCGCCGAGCTTGCCCATGGCGAGCACGAAATAGCCGCAGGTCGCCGGCGTGATGCTCGCGTCATCCGGGAGCTTTCCGCGTGCCTTTGCCTCGCGCAGCAGATAGGCGATGGCGGTCTCGATCGCCACGCCGGCGAAACGGCTCAGCGTCGTCATGATCTCGCCGATGCCGGCGACCATCGCGATATCGGAGAGACCGACGACCAGGGCGCAGCGCCGCCGCGCGATGCGGAGCGCGCGCATGATCTCCGCGTCGGACGAAGCGGCATCGCCCGATACACGCAATTCGTCTAAAATCTCATTGAATGCAGTCTCTAAGCCGGACTTGCGCCAGGCCACGGCGGTACCGATATCGTTCAATAGACACTGTGTCAGAAACGGGCTATTCCCAAATATGACCTCAAGCAGCAGGCGGCCTGGCGCGTCGTCCGCAAAGGCCTTGGCGTGGCCAGCGGCAGCGTCGTCGCCGAGGTTGGCGACGGCCTCGGTCCAGCGTTCGAGCCCGATTTCCGCCGATTCCGGGCTGCCGGGCCGCGGAACTCGTTCAGACTTTATGAAGGCTGATAGGTCGATCATGAGCCTGCGGTCGAGTGGGGGCGTCAAACTGGGCGAAGGGCCGAACCGGGTCAATACCAGGAAGGGACGCCAGCGCCGTGCTGCTTAGGGCGACCAAGATCACAATTGAGGTCTTCGCGGTCTTGCTGACCGGTGCTGCGATCGCCATTGGTGCGGCGGCGTGGCGTTTGTCGACCGGCCCGGTCGAGCTGGAAGCGATGTCGCCCTACGTGGAACGCGCGCTGACCCCGGCCAGCGGCGAATTCCAGGTGCGTGTCGAGCGGACGATCCTGACCTGGGGCGGGTGGCAGCGGCCGGTCGTGGTCCATGCGGTCGGCGTGCGCGCGATCCGGCCCGACGGCGATCTGATCGCCCGGGTGCCGCGCGCGACCATCCGCTTCAGCGCCCGCGCGCTGCTGCGCGGCAAGATTGCACCGACCAGTCTGGAGATCCGCAGTCCGAGCCTCGTCGCCGAGCGCACCAAGGACGGACGGTTCACCTTTGGTCTTGGCGGCCCCGGCAGTTCGGGCAGCGCCGACGGTGCAGGCGGAGAAAAAACCAAAGCGCAGTCGCGCCCGGTGCCGCTGCCGCGCGCGGTGATCGAGGGCTTGCTGGCCAACCGGCGGCAGGGCGCGCTTTCCTACCTGACCTCGGTGCGGATCGCGGCGGCGAAGATGACGATTTTCGACCGTCACCTGGCGCTGGCCTGGCAGGCCCCCGCCGCCAATCTCGAATTCACGCGCGGGCCCGCCGGCATTCGCATGACCGCGGATCTGACCGTGATCATCCGCGGTCAGGAAATCCAGCTCCGCGGCGCGGGGATCTATGGCCGCAAGAGCCGCACGGCGGAAGTCACCATCTCATTCTTCGGGCTCAAGCCCAGCCTCTTCGCCCAGCGCGACGGCGAGACCAAGGCCCGCACCGGCCTCAATCATCTGAGCGCGCTTCGCATCGCGCTCGACGGTCAGGTCCGTTTCGCCCTGGAGCGCGACGGACGGCTTACGCGGATGGGCTTCGAGGTTGAGGGCAGCAAGGGCACGATCGTGCTGCCCAAGCAGCAACAGCGCGAGCTGATCATCAGCACCTTGGCGCTGCGCGGGCGGGTCGGCGCCGACTTCACCAAGGTGACGGTCGACGATCTCAGCATTGCGTTCGGGCGCGGGCCGGTGCTGCAGGCCTCGGGCACGCTGGAGAACCTGGGCGGCCGTGCCAAGGCGCGGATCCGGGCGACGATGCGGAACGTGAAGGTCGACGACCTGCAGGTCTACTGGCCGTCGGGGGTGGCGGAGAGCAGCCGGCGCTGGATCCTGGCGAATTTGAGCGAGGGCATCCTGCCCGAGGCGAGCGCGGCCGTGGAAGCGGCGTTCGGCAACGGCGAAGAGCCGAGCTTCAGCAATGTGAGCGGCGCCTTCCTCTATGGCGGCCTGACGGTACGCTACCTGAAAGGCCTGCCGCCGGTGCGCGCCGTGACCGGCAGCGGCACCTTCACCGAAGACCGGATCGATTTTCGCGTTGCTTCGGGCAAGCTCCAGGGGCTGACAGTCTACGACACCACGGTGCAGGTCACCGGCATGACCAACGACGATCCCCGCCAGCAGCGGACCGCGATCCGCGGCATGCTGCGGGGTCCGCTGGCCGAGGCGCTCAAGGTGATCGACAGCGAGCCGCTGCGCTATGCGAGCAAGGTCGGTGTGACGCCCAACACGGCGACGGGGAGTGCGGTGATCACCCTCGATGTCGAGTTTCCGCTGCTCGATGCGCTGACCTTTGACGAGGTTGCGATCAAGAGCCGGGCGGAATTGCATAACTTTTCCTGGCGCGGCGGCCTGTACGGCCTGACCTTGCGGGGCGGCGCGCTGCGTGTGGATGTCGACAAATCCGAGATGGCGGTAAGCGGACGGGTGCGGCTCGGCAACCAGCCGGCGCGGGTCAACTGGGTCGAGAAATTCGGCGAGAAGCCGAAATTCCGCCGTCAGATCACGATCGACGGACTGGCCGACGAGGAGATCCGACACGCGTTCGGCATCGTGGCCAGACCGTTCATTCAGGGCCCGGTCAGGGCGCGGGTGCGGTTGACCAAGCGAACCGCGCGGTCCGCCGAGCGGGTCGATGCCCGCTTCGATCTGCGCAACGCCGCCATGGACCTGCCGTTCCTTGGTTGGAGCAAGCCGGTAGGCACGCCCGGCAAGGCGGCCATCTCGGTCACCGTGGCGCGCGGGCGCGTGGTTGCGGTGAACGCGCTCTCCTTCGATGCCGCGGGTCTCAAGGCCACGGGCTCTGCGACGATGGACAAGTCCGGCAGCAACTTCGATGTCTTGACGCTGAAGCGCGTGGTGCTCGGACGCACCGATGTCTCGCTCCAGCTGTCTGCGCGCGAAAGCGGCGGCTATATCGTGCAGCTGCGCGGCAAGAGTGTCGACGGTGAGCGATTCTTCAAGGGCGAGATCAGCACCAAGGAGGAGGTGCGGCCCAAGGGCTCGCGGCCGGATCTGGCGCTTCAGTTCGCGGCCGACAGGGTCTATTTCGGCAAGAAGAACTACCTTTCAAACCTGCGCGGCCAGGCGGCGCGGATCGGCGGGTTGTGGACCATCGTTCATTTCGACAGCCAGGTGCCGTCGGGCAAACCGCTCCGGGTCCGGTTCGCCAAGCGCGGGCCGGGGCGCGCCTTAGCCATCACCTCCAGCGATGCCGGCGGCGCACTGAAGGCGCTGGGGATCGTGGACAATGTGGTCGGCGGGACGCTGCATGTCCGCGGCGTCATCGTCGATGACAAGCGCGAGCCCTTCGCCGGGCGGGTCACGATCAAGAACTATCGGCTGATCAAGGCGCCGATCCTGCGTCAGATCACCAGCGAGGGCTCGCTGGAAGAGACCGCCGGGGCGCTGGCCAAGCCACGCGGCGTGCTGTTCAGCGAATTCGTGGCGCCCTTCACATATCGCCACCCGCGCGGCGCCTTGCGCGTCAAGAACGGCCGCGCGATCAGCGCCAATCTGGGCGTGACCTTCGATGGCGCGCTCGATCTGCGCCACCAGCGTCTGGAGATCGACGGCACGGTGGTGCCGGCCTATTCGCTCAACAGCGTGCTCGGCAAGGTGCCGCTGCTGGGCCAGGTGTTGGTTGGCGAGAAGTATGGCGGCGTCTTCGCGGCCGCCTATACGGCGGAAGGACCGCTCCGCAAGCCGACGCTGAAGGTGCATCCGCTCTCGGTGCTGACTCCGGCCTTCCTGCGCGGGCTCTGGCGGAAGTTCCGGGACGACGCGCCCCAGGGCGCGCTCAATAGCGAGTTCGGCGTTCGTTAAATGCTTTTTGCTTTAGTAAGTTCCGATAGTGCATTGTAATAACAACAAATAATAAGATTGTATGTTGCCTCAGTGCGGCGACAATTTACGGCAAATTAATGAAAGCCCGATAGTGGTTGGTTGGCCTAGCCACACCTCATTCGCACAGGATGACCCATGGCTCGCCGCTACCAACGCGACCTCGGCGCAAGCCGTCCGGACCACCGCATGACGGGCGCTTGCGTTCGGCTGCTCGCCGCTCTGGTGATGGTCTTCTCGCTCTGGGCCGTGGAGGCCGGAGCCGAGATCCGGGTCAACGCCGACGGCTATGCAATCAACGGCTTCGATCCGGTCGCCTATTTCACGGTCGGACGGCCGGTCAAGGGCCGCCATACGCTGACCGCCACGTATAAGGGCGCCAAGTACGCCTTCGCCACCGCGGAGAACCGGGCGCGCTTCCTCAAGAGCCCGGCCAAGTACGAGCCGCAATATGGCGGTTACTGCGCCTTCGGCATCGCCTATGGCAGCAAGTCCGACATCGACCCCGAGGTCTGGGAGATCGTCGACGGCAAGCTCTACCTGCTGATCAATCCGGGGACGATGTCGATCTGGAAAAAGAAGAAGCGGTCGTATATCCGCACCGCGGACAAGGCGTGGAAGTCCATTACCAAGCCCAATAAATAGCGACCGCTGGCCGCCCGGCTCCCATGTCGATCCTCCAGCAATTGCGGAGCAGGGTATTTGCCAAAGTCCTGCTGCTTATCTATTCGTCGATCTTCCTGCTGATCGTCGGGCTCTATTTCGTCTTCGAGCAAAGCGCCTACGAGCGCAAGAAGGCCGAGCTGATCGCGCAGCAGAAGTTCATCACGCAGAGCCAGGCCGTGATCGTGCCGCGCTATCTCGTCAGCAACGACGAGGAACGGACGACGCTGGTCCTGTCGGGGGTGCTGTCGAACCCGGACATCATCGGCGCTGCCATTTACGGGCCGCTTGGCAAGGTGCGTTACCAGTTCGGCAAGCTGACCTCGACGACGGAGAAGGTCTTCATCGCCTCCCATCCGATCACCAATTTCGACGGCCGGCACGTGCAGTCTTTGGGCCGGCTGGTGACGGTCGCAACGGATCGGCAGATCGTGGAGAACCTGCATGAATGGCGGCGCTTTTACGGCATCGTCCTGCTCGCGGTCTTCCTGATGATCATCGTCGCGACCTATTTCTCGATCCACTGGGTCGTGGCGACGCCGCTGAACCGCATGGTTGCCGCGATCAAACGCGCGCGCGGCGGCGAGCGCGTCAGGCTGGACTGGACCAGCCATGACGAGATCGGCCTGGTGGTCAGCGAGTTCGAGAAGCTCCAGGACCGCCAGCTTCAGGTGCAGTCAGACCTCCGCGAGATGAAGGACGTGGCCGAGCAGGCGAACCGCGCCAAGTCGGAGTTTCTGGCGACGATGAGCCACGAGCTGCGCACGCCGCTCAACGCGATCATCGGCTTCTCGGAGTTCATCAAGAGCGAGACGCTGGGCCCGATCAACGTGCCGCGCTACCGCGACTACCTCAACGACATCCACAACAGCGGCAACCATCTGCTGTCGATCATCAACGACATTCTCGATATGTCGAAGATCGAGGCGGGCGAGATGAAGGTGGCCGACGAGTCCGTCGATCTGGCGGACACGGTGGCCAAATGCGTCCGGCTCATGGCGGACCAGGCGGCCAAGGGCGGGGTCACGATCGATGTCGATGTTCCGCGGGACCTGCCGATCTTGTCCGGCGACCGGCGGATGATGAGCCAGATCGTCCTCAACCTGTTATCCAACGCGGTGAAATTCACGCCCCCCGCCGGCAAGGTGTCCCTGGCCGTATCGAACGGTGCCGACGGTGTCCTGATCGCGGTGCGGGACACCGGCATCGGCATTCCCGCCGACGAACTCGATGTGGTGCTGGAGCCGTTCCACCAGGCCGATTCGAGCGACAAGCGCGTTTACGGCGGAACCGGGCTCGGCCTGTCGCTGGTCAAGTCGATGGTCGAGCTGCATGGCGGATCGATCGAGATCCGCAGCGTCGAAGGCGAGGGGACCGAGGTCGATATCCGCTTTCCCGCCGAGCGCATGCGCCCGCGGAAATCCGACAGCGCGCCATTCAAGCAAAGTGCGTGAGGGCAAGCAAAGCGCGTGAGGGCAGGGAAAGCGCGTGAGGGCGGTCAGACGGCGCGGATCAGCGCGTGGCGCTTTTTGCCGGCCGAGAGCTTGACCACGCCGTCGGCGTCGAGATCGGACTGCGTCAGCAGCTGAACTTCGTCGGCGATCTTCTGATCGTTGACCCGTGCGCCGCCGCCCTTGATGAGGCGCCGCGCCTCGCCACCCGAGGCGGCAAGCCCGACCCGCCGGAACGCATCGAACGCGGCGATGCCCTCGGCCAGCTCGGACGCCGGCACCTCGATTACCGGCAGACCCTCCGACGCGGCGCCCTCCTCGAAGGTCTGGCGCGCGGTCTCGTGGGCTTCGGCGGCGGCCGCCTCGCCGCGGCAGAGCTTGGTCGCCTCGTCGGCGAGGATCTTCTTGGCGTCGTTGATCTCGGCGCCGTCGAGCGCTTCCAGGCGCGCGATCTCGTCGAGCGGCAGCTCGGTGAAGAGCTTGAGGAAACGGCCGACATCGCCGTCCTCGGTGTTGCGCCAGAACTGCCAGTAGTCGTAGTGCGAAAGGCGCGCTTCGTTCAGCCACACAGCACCCTGCGCCGTCTTGCCCATCTTGGCGCCCGAGGAGGTGGTGATCAGTGGCGTGGTCAGCGCGAAGGCGTCGCCGCTGTCCATTCGTCGGATCAGGTCGGTGCCGTTGATGATGTTGCCCCACTGGTCGGAGCCGCCCATCTGCAGCGTGCAATCGTGGCGCCGGTAGAGCTCTAGGAAATCGTAGGCCTGGAGGATCATGTAGTTGAACTCCAGGAAGGTCAGCGAGTGCTCGCGCTCCAGGCGCAGCTTGACGGACTCGAAGGTCAGCATGCGGTTGATCGAGAAGTGCCGGCCGACTTCGCGCAGGAAGGGGATGTATTCGAGCGCATCGAGCCAGTCGGCATTGTTGACCATGATCGCGTCATTTGGGCGGGCGGTCGGCCCGTCGCCGAAGGTGAGGAAGTTCTCGAAGATCGTCTTGATGTTGGCGATGTTGGCGTCGATCTGCTCGGGCGAGAGCAGCTGGCGGCTCTCGTCCTTGCCTGAGGGATCGCCGACCTTGGTCGTGCCGCCGCCCATGAGGACGATCGGGCGATGCCCGGTCTGCTGCATCCAGCGCAGCATCATCATCGAGACCAACGAGCCGATATGCAGACTGTCGGCGGTGGCGTCGTAGCCGACATAGGCGGTCACGATGCCCTCGGCCGCCTTGGCGTCGAGCGCCTCCATATCCGAGCACTGGTGGATGTAGCCGCGGTCCTGAAGGACGCGGAGAAAATCGGAGCGGGGCTGGGTCATGTGCTTAGGTGGTGTGGGCCGGGAGAAGGTCGCAGGCCTCAGCCCGCGGCGGGGACCGCGCTCACCCCGGCGCCGGAGATCTCGAGATAATTCTCGACATGGGCGACGAGTTGATCGAGATGCTCGGTGAAGAAGTGATCGGCGCCGGGCACGATCCGGTAATCGATCTCGATGCCCTTCTGCGAGGAGAGCTTTTTCACCAGCTTCTCCACCGACTCCTCCGGCACCACCGTGTCCTGGTCACCATGCACGATCATGCCCGATGAGGGGCAGGGCGCAAGGAAGGTGAAGTCGTACATGCTGGCCGGGGGCGCGACGGAGATAAAACCTTCGATCTCCGGCCGGCGCATCAGAAGCTGCATGCCGATCCAGGCGCCGAAGGAAAAGCCCGCGACCCAGCAGCCGGCCGCGTTCTCGTTGTGGGACTGCATCCAGTCGAGCGCCGAGGCGGCATCGGACAGCTCGCCTTCGCCGCGGTCAAAGCGCCCCTGGCTGCGCCCGACGCCCCGGAAATTGAAGCGCAGCACCGAGAAGCCGCGGCGCGCGAAGGTGTGGTGCATGTGGTAGACGACCTTGTTGTTCATCGTCCCGCCATGCTCGGGATGGGGATGCAGCAGCAGCGCCAGCGGCGCATTCGGCTGCCGGGAATGCTGGTAGCGGCCCTCAAGCCGCCCTTCGGGACCTGGGATGATGACTTCAGGCATGCTGCAAGGCCTCGTGCGCTCTCGGGCGGTTGGGCGTGCGAGTTGACGCGCGCCGGGTCGGCGGACGATCTGCCATCTCGTTGCCGAGGGACGAGCTGTTCAACACGTGAGTGACCCGGACGCCCATTCTTGACTGTTTTTGTGGGGCATCTACACTCCGCCGGCTCGCTTGGCGGCCCGGCGGATGGGCCCCAGATACGAACGGACGCCTCTAAAACGAGTGCGCCCGTTCGCTTGAATATCGCGTTCAGGCGCTTGGGTTTCAAGCATTATTCGGCTTGCGGCGCGGGAATCGCGCCTGAATCTGCGCGGTACGGATGTGGAAACCGCCAGCGCACCGGGAATTGCGGCGGGAATTGCGGCGGTCATGTCGGTTGGGGATATGGCCGGTGTCGGGCAATAAAGTGGACGTTGGGCCAGGCCCCATGAGCAACAGGGTGTATCTCGACTACAACGCAACGGCGCCGGTCCGGCCCGAGGCTCGGGCCGCAGTCGAGGCGGCGCTCGATAGGGTCGGAAACCCGTCCTCGGTGCATGGCTTCGGGCGCGCCGCGCGCAAGATCGTGGAGGATGCGCGTGAGGCCGTCGCGGCGATGGCCGGCGCGAGCCCGGCCGAGGTCGTCTTCACCAGCGGCGCCTCGGAGGCGAACGCCCAAGCGCTCAAGGCCTGCGGCCGCTCGCGCGTCCTGGTCTCGGCCGTGGAGCATGCCTCCGTGCTGGATGCCGTGCCGGACGCGCTCAGGATCCCCGTGAACAGCGAAGGCCTGGTCGATCTGGACGCCCTCGACGCCATGCTGGCGATCGACAAGACGCCCGCGGTCGTCGCGGTGATGCTCGTCAACAACGAGACCGGGGTCGTTCAGCCGGTCGCCAAGGCGTCGGCCGTGGCCAAGCGGCACGGGGCGCTCATGCTCTGCGATGCGGTGCAGGGGGCGGGCAAGATCGAGATCGATTTCAAGAGCCTGGGCGCCGACATGATGAGCTTCTCCGCGCACAAGCTCGCGGGGCCGCAGGGCTCGGGCGCGCTCATCGTGTCCGATCAGATCGAGATCGACGCGCTGATCCAGGGCGGCGGCCAGGAGCGCGGGCGGCGCGGGGGCACCGAGAATACGCCGGGGATTGCCGGCTTCGGCGCGGCTGCCGAGATCGCGCTCGGGCGGCGCGATCATGCGCGGATCCGAGGGCTCCGCGACCGAATGGAGCGCGAGGCGCTGGCCCGTGTGCCCGAAGCCCGCATCTTCGGCGCGGGCGCGCCGCGGATCGGCAACACCACCTGCATCGCCATCCCGGGCCGCCCGGCCTCGACCCAGGTGATGTCGCTCGACCTCGAAGGCATCGCGGTGAGCGCCGGAGCGGCGTGCTCCTCGGGCAAGGTGAAGACGAGCCACGTTCTCGACGCCATGGGGGTCGGTCCCGACTGGTCCGATCACGCGATCCGCGTGAGCCTCGGCTGGGCGACGAGCGAGGCCGACATCGATCGTTTCCTCGATATCTGGACCGCCATGGCCAAGCAACCGGTTGCCGCATGAGCCTGCGTAACCCAAAATCAGCGGTAGCATGACAAGCACGCAGACGAACCGCCCGATCTATCTCGATCACCACGCCAGCACGCCGACCGATCCGCGGGTGCTGGAGGCGATGCTGCCGTACTTCTCTGAGCATTTCGGCAATCCGCACAGCATCCAGCACGTCATCGGCCGCACTGCAGCCGAAGCGGTCGAGCGCGCCCGTGCGCAGGTGGCAGCGCTGATAAGCGCCGATGTGCGCGAGGTCGTCTTTACGTCGGGCGCCACCGAATCGAACAACATCGCGATCAAGGGCGCGGCCTGGTTCGCCCGCGAGCATCAGGGCAAGGACCACATCGTCACCGCCGTCAGCGAGCACAAATGCGTGCTGGAAAGCTGCGCGCGGCTCGAGCGCGAAGGCTTCCGCGTGACCTATCTTCCGGTCGACCGAGACTGCCAGGTCGATCTGGATGCGCTCGCCGACGCCATCGAGGAGAAGACCATCCTGGTCTCGCTGATGGCGGCGCAGAACGAGGTCGGCAGCCTCGCGCCGATCGAGGCGATCGGCGCCATCACCCGTGAGCGCGGCGTGCTCTTCCATACCGACGCGGCGCAGGCGGTGGGCAAGATGCCGCTCGACGTTAACGCGGCCAACATCGATCTCATGAGTATTTCGGGCCACAAGATCTACGGGCCCAAGGGCGTGGGCGTGCTCTATGTCCGGCGGCGGCCGCGCGCCCGTCTGGAGCCGCTCTTCGACGGTGGCGGGCAGGAACGCGGCATCCGCTCGGGCACCGTGGCGCCGGCGTTGGTGGTCGGGATCGGCGAGGCCTGCGCGGTTGCCGGCGAGGGCATGGCCGAGGAGAACGCGCGGCTTTCGGAGCTACGCGGCCGCATGTGGCGGCGGATCGAGACCGCGCTGCCGGACACGATGCTGAACGGCAGTTTGGAGCATCGGCTCGCAGCCAACCTCAATTTGAGCTTTCCGCGGACCGACGGCACGGCACTGATCGAGGCGCTGTCGGAGGATGTCTGCGTGTCCTCGGGCTCGGCCTGTACCTCGGGGGCGGTGGAATCCTCCTATGTGCTGCGGGCGATGGGGTTGAGCGACGCCGAAGCAGGATCGAGCCTCCGTATCGGCCTCGGCCGCGGCACCACCGAGCACGAGATCGATGCGGCCGCCGACCGCATCATCGCCGAGGTCGTGCGCCTGCGCGCCACGCCCGCCAAGGGCGCGGCGGAGTAGGGCAGAAGCGCTCTAAGCCGGGCCAGCCTGCGACCGAAAACCGCACTATTTTGGTCTTGATTATTCCGGCGTTCGGGTTAAGTAATCCGTACGGATCCGGTCCCGTATGCCTGAATTACGGAAATCCGCGGATTTCCTGGGTTTTAGGCAAGCCGGACGCCAGGACAGAGCGAGGCGATGCTGAGACTGAACCGCATAACCGACTATGCCGTGGTCGTGCTGTCGCAGATGGCGCGCGAGCCGGCGCGGCTGGTGACGGCGCCGCAACTCGCCGAGGACACGCAGGTGCCGCAGCCGACCGTCGCCAAGGTGCTGAAGGCGTTGGCGCGCGGTGATGTGCTGACCTCGCATCGCGGCGCCAATGGCGGCTATACGCTGGCCCGCGCGCCCGAGGCGATCACCATGCTGGAGGTCATCCGGGCGCTCGAAGGGCCGGTCTCGCTCACCGACTGCGTCGACGGCGCCGAGGGCGACTGCAATGTCGAGAGCCTGTGCCCGATGCGCGGCAACTGGGACCGGGTCAACGATGCGATCCGCGGCGCGCTCGAAAGCGTGACGCTGGCCGATATGGCGATGCCGGCGACGATGTTCGGCGTGCCGCTGCCGGCGCCCGATGCGCATACGTCGGCAAGGTCGAGGCCGGCGGGATCTTGATTGGATGTGGGAGACGAGTGCCGCTTCGGCGCTCTGATTGGGGACGGTAAGGAACACCATGGCTGTAACGTTCGAGACCGCTGAACAAGTCCGCGAGACGACGGAGCAGAAGTACAAATACGGTTTCGTCACCGAGATCGAGGAGGACCGCGCGCCCAAGGGGCTCAGCGAGGAGATCATCCACTTCATTTCGGCGAAGAAGCACGAGCCGGAATGGCTGCTCGAATGGCGCCTCAAGGCCTATGCGCATTGGCAGAAAATGCCCGAGCCCAAATGGGCGATGGTGTCGTTCCCGCCAATCGATTACCAGGACGCCTTTTACTATTCCGCGCCGAAGTCGCAGGCCGACGGCCCGCAAAGCCTCGACGACGTCGACCCGCAATTGCTGGAAACCTACAAGAAGCTCGGCATCCCGCTCGAGGAGCAGAAGATCCTCGCCGGTGTCGCGGTCGATGCCGTGTTCGACAGCGTCTCGGTGGCGACGACGTTCAAGGGCGAGTTGGAGAAGGTCGGCGTCATCTTTTGCCCGATCTCCGAGGCGGTGCGCGACCATCCCGAGCTGGTGCGCAAGTATCTGGGCTCGGTCGTGCCCTATGCCGACAACAAGCACGCTTGTCTCAACTCGGCGGTCTTCACCGACGGCTCCTTCGTCTACATCCCCAAGGGGGTGCGCTGCCCGATGGAGCTCTCGACCTATTTCCGCATCAACGCGCAGAATACCGGCCAGTTCGAGCGCACGCTGATCATCGCCGACGAGGGCTCGTATGTGAGCTACCTCGAGGGCTGCACCGCACCGCAGCGTGATGAGAACCAGCTCCACGCCGCGGTGGTCGAGCTGATCGCGCTCGACGACGCCGAGATCAAGTATTCGACCGTGCAGAACTGGTATCCGGGCGACGAGAACGGCAAGGGCGGCATCTACAACTTCGTCACCAAGCGCGGCGCCTGCCGCGGCCGCAACTCGAAGATCTCCTGGACCCAGGTCGAGACCGGTTCGGCGATCACCTGGAAGTATCCGAGCTGCATCCTGCAGGGCGACAATTCGGTCGGCGAGTTCTACTCGGTCGCCATCACCAACAACGCCCAGCAGGCCGATACCGGCACCAAGATGATCCATCTGGGCAAGAACACGCGCTCGCGGATCATCTCCAAGGGGATTTCGGCGGGCAGGGCGCAGCAAACCTATCGCGGTCTCGTGCGCATTTCCCCAAAGGCAAAGGGCGCGCGCAACTACACCCAGTGCGACTCGCTGCTGATCGGCGATAAATGCGGCGCGCATACGGTGCCCTATATCGAGAGCCGCAACCGCTCGGCCAAGGTCGAGCACGAGGCGACGACGTCGAAGATCTCCGAGGACCAGCTCTTCTACTGCCGCCAGCGCGGCCTCGGCGAGGAGGAGGCGGTGGCGCTCATCGTCAACGGCTTCTGCCGCGAGGTGTTGCAGGAGCTGCCGATGGAATTCGCCGTCGAGGCGCAGAAACTGGTGGGGATCAGTTTGGAAGGAAGCGTCGGCTAACGAAGCCGCAAATCAAACGGACGGTCTGAAAGCGAATGCTCGAAATCAAGAACCTGCATGCCACGGTCGATGGCAAGGAAATCCTGAAAGGGCTCGACCTGCATATCCGCGCGGGCGAGGTCCACGCGATCATGGGGCCGAACGGCTCCGGCAAGTCGACGCTGTCCTACGTGCTGGCGGGCCGCGAGGGCTACGAGGTCACCGAGGGCTCGGTCACCTACAAGGGAAAGAACCTGCTCGACCTCGATCCCGAGGAGCGGGCGGGCGAGGGCATCTTCCTGGCCTTCCAGTATCCGGTCGAGATCCCCGGCGTCGCCTCGACGACCTTCCTGAAGCACGCGCTGAACGCCGTGCTGCGCTACCGCGGCCAGGAAGAGCTCGATGCGATGGAATTCGTGAAGATGTTGCGCGCCAAGACGGCGGCCCTCGGCATCGCCGACGATATGCTGAAGCGCCCGGTCAATGTCGGCTATTCGGGCGGCGAGAAGAAGCGGAACGAGATGCTGCAGATGGCGGTGCTCGAGCCCACGCTCGCCGTGCTCGACGAGACCGATAGCGGCCTCGACATCGATGCGCTCAAGGTGGTCGCCGATGGCGTGAACTCATTGCGCGCGCCTGACCGCTCGATGCTGGTCATCACCCACTACCAGCGCCTGCTCGACTACATCGTGCCGGACCACGTGCATGTGCTCGCGGGCGGGCGCATCGTCCGATCGGGCGGCAAGGAGCTGGCGCTCGAGCTTGAGAAGACCGGCTACGCGGAATTCGCCGGCGCCGCGGCCTGACCGAACCGAATAGAGCAATCATGGCCGATCCGCACACCCTCGCCACGACCAAGCACATCGTCGACCGCTACGCGGCGATCGCGAGCGCCCTGCCGGGCGGCGAATTGCCGTGGTTGGCCGACCGCCGCAAGGCCGGGATCGCGCGCTTCCAGGAACAGGGCCTGCCGACGCGCAAGCTCGAGGAATGGAAATACACCAACCTCGACGAGCTGCGCCGGGTACCCTTCGAGCCGGCCAAGCCGGTGGCGAACGGCATCTCGACCGGGACGCTGCCGACGCTCGTGGGCGCCGAGCACCGCCTGGTCTTCGTGAACGGGCATTTGCGCCAGGATCTCTGCGCCATCTGCATGCCACCGGAAGGTGCCACGATCTCGAGCCTGAGCCACGCGCTTAAGACAGCACCGGAGCTGGTCAAAGCCGCTATGGGCAGCGCGCGCGGTGACGAGGACGCGCCCTTTGCCGCGCTCAACGACGCATTCCTCACCGACGGGCTGTTCCTCCATCTGAAGCCCGGCGTCGATCTCGGCTCGGTGATCGAGGTGATCCACGTGAGCGTCGGCCAGTCGGGCCCGGTCTTCCAGCATCCGCGGAACCTGATCGTCGCCGAGGCGGGCGCGCACGCCACGGTGCTGGAGCACTACATCGGCTTCGGCCAGTCGCCCACGCTCGCCAACGCCGCGACCGAGGTCGTGCTGGGCGAGGGGGCTGGCGTGCGCCATTGCAAGGTGCAGGCCGAGGCCCCGGAAGCCTTCCATATCGCCATGCTCGAGGCGCGGCTCGCCAGGAACGCCTCCTTCGATTCGTTCTATTTCGCCAGCGGCGCCAAGCTGTCGCGCAACGAGATCCGCGTCACCCTCGATGGCGAGGGCGCCGATTGCCGGCTCTTCGGCGCCTATCTGATGAAGGACCGCCAGCACGCCGATCACACCACCTTCATCGACCATGCCAAGCCGCGCACGACGAGCCGCGAGGTCTATAAGGGCGTGCTCGACGACAAGGCGCGCGCGGTCTTCCAGGGCCAGATCCTGGTGCGCCCCGACGCGCAGCAGATCGAGGGTCATCAGCTCAACCGCACAATCCTGCTCTCCGATGGGGCGGAGATCGACAGCAAGCCCGAGCTCAAGATCTTCGCCGACGATGTGAAATGCAGCCACGGCGCCACGGCCGGCGAGCTCGACAGCGAGGCGCTCTTTTACCTGCGCTCGCGCGGCATTCCGGAGACCGAGGCGCGCGGCCTGCTGGTCGAGGCGTTTCTGGGCGAGGTGATCGACGGCATCGCCATGACGGGCCTGCGCGAGCCGCTCACCGACCGGGTGGCGCGCTGGATGGGCACGCGCCCGGCGCTGGCGGGGGCAGCGGCATGACCGAACAACTGAAGACGGATCCGGGGATCAACTACGCTTACGACGTCGAGGCGGTGCGGGCCGACTTCCCGATCCTCGGCCGCACGGTCTACGACAAGCCGCTGGTCTATCTCGACAACGGTGCCAGCGCGCAGAAGCCCAAGGCGGTGATCGAGGCCGTGCGTTTCTGCTACGAGGAGCAATACGCCAACGTCCACCGCGGCGCGCATTACCTCTCGGGCGCCACGACCGATGCCTTCGAGAACGCCCGGGTGAAGATCGCGCGGTTCATGAACGCCGAAACCGACGACGAGATCATCTTCACCCACAACGCGACCGAGGCGATCAACCTGGTCGCCGCCTCCTTCGGCCGCGCGCATCTGAAGGCCGGCGACGAGGTCGTCATCTCCGAGATGGAGCATCACGCCAACATCGTGCCGTGGCAGATGCTCCGTGAGGAGATTGGAATTGTTCTAAAGATCGCGCCGATCACCGATGACGGCGCGCTCGACATGGAGGCGTTCACCGGGCTGCTGGGGCCGAAGACGAAGCTCGTCGCCATCACCCATTGCTCCAACGTGCTCGGCACGGTGACGCCGGTGAAGGAGATCGTGGCCCTCGCGCACGATGCCGGCGCCAAGGTGATGATCGACGGCAGCCAGGGCATCGTCCACGGGCCCGTCGACGTGCGCGACATCGGCGCCGATTTCTATGTCTTCACCGGCCACAAGCTTTATGGGCCGAGCGGCATCGGCGTGCTGCACGGCAAGATGGAGGTGCTGGAGACCATGCCGCCCTACCAGGGCGGCGGCGACATGATCGACCGCGTCACCTTCGAGAGGACCACCTTCAAGCATCCGCCGCACCGTTTCGAGGCCGGCACGCCGCCGATCGTCCAGGCGATCGGCCTCGGCGCCGCGATCGATTACGTGTCGTCCTTCGGGGTCGAGACGATCGCCGCGCATGAGCACGAGGTGCTCGCCTATGCGAATGAGCGGCTCGCTGAGATCGACGGCTTCCGCTTCGTCGGCACGGCGCCGGGCAAGGGGCCAATCGTCTCCTTCCTGGTCGACGGCCTGCACCCGCTCGACGTCGCCACGGTGATCGACCGTGAGGGCGTGGCGGTGCGTGTCGGCCATCACTGCGCCGAGCCGCTGATGGACCGGCTCGGCATCGAAGGCACGCTGCGCGCCTCGATCGGCATGTACAACACCAAGGCCGAGATCGATGTGCTGGCGCGCGCGGTCGAGAAGGCCCAGGCCAAATTGGGATGAGGGCGAAATTCTGATGATGGATCTCGCCCGGTATCAGGAGTTCGTCGACTCGCTCGCCATGCTCGACGACGAGGAGATGCGCTTTGAGTACATCCTCGACCTCGCCAAGCGGCACAAGGACGACGAGTTTCCCGAGGCGTGGAAGACCGACGACCACCTGATGCATGGCTGCATGTCGAAGGTCTGGATCGTTCACAAGACGAAGAACGGAAAGAACTATTTCCGCGGGCATTCCGATGCGGCGATCGTCAACGGATTGGTGACCATGATGACGGAAAGCTTCAGCGGCTTGACCGCCGAGGAGTTGCGCGCGCTAACGCTCGACCATGTGCGCAAGCTCAACCTCGGTGCGCTCACGACCCAGCGGCAGGTCGGCATGATGGCGATGCTGAAGCACATGCAGAAGCTGGGCGTGAACGCGCTCGCGCGGCAAGGAGACTTGCAGGAGGGAGACTAGGACGATGGACTACAACCGGCCGTTTCCTGACTACCCGGCTCCCGAAGGTGGGGTCGAGGAGTTCAAGGCCACGCGCGGCGAGGCCTTGTCCGAGGGCGCATCCGTAGCGTCCGAGGAGCTCGTGATCGACGCGCTGCGCACGGTCTACGACCCGGAGATCCCGGTAAATATCTACGATCTGGGGCTGATCTATGTCTGCGACATCGACGCCCGCGGCAATGTGACCGTCGAGATGACGCTGACCGCGCCGGGTTGTCCGGTGGCGGGGCAGATGCCCGGCTGGGTGGCGGATGCCGTCTCTGGAGTGCCCGGAACCGGGGAGGTTTCGGTCACCATCACCTGGGATCCGCCCTGGACCATGGATCGCATGACCGAGGACGCCAAGATGGCTTTGGGCATGTTCTGACATGGGCGCGGCGTCACCCATGATCGGAGAGAGCAATCTGGCCGCGGGGGTTGTTGCGCTCCGTCCGTTCGTGCCGGCGAAGGACTTCCAGACGAGCCGCCGCTTCTATGACGCCCTCGGATTTCGGGAGGAGCCTCTGGGCGAGGACCTCGTCGAGCTGCATCTGGGGGCGTATTCGTTCCTGCTCCAGAACTATTACGTGGAGGATTGGGCCGGCAATTTCATGATGCATGTGCTGCTCGACGACCTGAGCGCCTGGTGGACGCAAGTCGAGCCCCTCGATCTGGCGAAAAGATTTGGCGTGACTGCCCCGACACCGCCAAAGCCTCAGCCTTGGGGCCTCACAGTGGCCTATGTGGTCGATCCCTCGGGCGTTCTTTGGCATTTTGCCCAGGTGCTGAAAGGACAAGGCGACTGACGAAACTTTGAGGCACTTCTAACGAAGGCTAAACGAACCTATATTATTGGTAGCGAATCGATACAATCCGAGCCCCGCAACGACCTGACAACCACGGAAATCGTCCATGTCCCTGCCACCACCCATCACCGTCACCGAAGCGGCCGCCGATCGGGTCAAGGCGCTGATCGCCAAGAGCGAAAAGCCCGTCATGGGCCTGCGCGTCGGGGTGAAGCCGCAGGGCTGCTCGGGCATGAGCTATTTCGTCGAATACGCCGATGAGCAGAACGCGACCGAGGACCTGGTCGAGGACAAGGGCGTGAAGATCTTCATCGACCCGGCGGCGATCCTGTTTCTGATCGGCTCCGAAATGGATTACGTCGAGGACAAGTTCAATTCGGGCTTCGTCTTCAACAATCCGAACGAGAAGGGCCGCTGCGGCTGCGGCGAATCCTTCCACGTCTGAGCAGCCGGTGTAGCTCCGGCGCCCGCGGCATTTCCCGCCCCATGCCCCCATGCCCAAGGTAACGTTCATCGAGCGCGACGGGACGCATCGCGTCTTCGATGCGCAAGTCGGTCAGACGCTGCTCGAGATCGCCCACGAGCACGGCATCGATATCGAGGGCGCCTGCGAGGGTGCGATGGCCTGCTCGACCTGCCACGTCATCGTCGACGAAGCCTGGATCGACCGCCTGCCGGATCCGTCGGAGGACGAGGAGGACATGCTCGACCTTGCCGCCGGCCTCAAGGCGACCTCGCGGCTCGGCTGCCAGATCGAAATGACCGACGAATTGGACGGTCTTGTCGTGCAGTTGCCAAAAGAAGTGCGTAACATGCTGCTGGCGTGACACCGAACACGACGGGGAGGGTGCGATGGAACCGGCGATAGAACGGACCACCAAACGAATCCAGAGGCCGCCCGTCGAAGAAGCCGATACGACGTTGTTCGCGCGATTGAAGGACGCCTGTGCGGTGGAATGGCAGGCCTATACCGAGCATGCCTTCGTACGCGGCATCGCCGACGGCAGCCTGCCCGAGGCGGCGTTCCGGCACTATCTCGGCCAGGACTATCTCTTCCTCATCCAGTTCGCGCGCGCTTACGGGCTCGCGGTCTACAAGGCCGACATGGTCGAGGACATGCGCGCGGCGGCGGCCTCGCTCTCAGCGATCCTCGATGTGGAGATGGAGCTTCATGTGAAGTTCTGCGCCGGCTGGGGGCTGAGCGAAGAGGACATGGTGGCACTCCCCGAGGACAGCGCGACGATGGCCTATACCCGCTTCGTGCTGGAGACGGGGATGGCGGGTGACATCCTGGACCTGCATGCGGCGCTCGCCCCCTGCATCGTCGGCTACGCCGAGATCGGGGCGGCCCTGGCTGAGGGCGACGGCCCCAAAGATAACCCCTACGCCGAGTGGATCGCCATGTATGCCGGCGACGAGTACCAGCAGGTGGCGCGCGACGAGATCGCGACGTTGCAACGCCTTGGCGCGCGGCGGGGTGCGGCGGCGCGTTTCGATTCGCTCGCCCATACGTTCCAGGCCGCGACGAGACTTGAGGCCGATTTCTGGGCGATGGGGTTGGCCGCAGGTTGATTGCGGGCGAATTGACCGACCCCATCGGGGATTGCGTTGCATGACCAACGTGACCCGGCTGATACGGTCCGATGCGGCTTCCGATGTCGGCAGCGACCAACATTGGGTTCAACGCGCGCTGCGTGCGCCGCTCAGCAGGATCGCGACCAATCCGTGGATCGACGCGCCCGGCCTGTGGAGCATCGGTGCGATCTACATGCCACTGTCGCGGCTCTGGGCGGCCGCAAGCGTGGCCGGCGGCGATCCCGACAGATTTCTCGCCGAAATCCCGATCGATCGGGCGAACGCCGTCGCGCGGACCGGGCTCTCCGCGACGCTTCGCCGGCATGAGCACAAGCGCATTCGCGCTGCAAGCGTGACCGAGGAGTGGGCCGATCGCTTCTTCGCAGCGAAAACCGTGCCCGCCAGCGATCTACAGGCGCTGGAGGCGCGACGCATCTCGCAGGCGCAGAAATACATGCTGGAACGACTGCGGTTCGCGCACCACCTGCTGGGCCTTGGCCGCGCAGTGCCGGGCGTACGGTTCGACGTTCCTTCGCCCGACGACGTGCGACGGTTATGCGGGGAATACCTGAATGATCCGCCGCTTGCGTTTCGGCCGCCGGATCGTGACCTGCTGGTGGAACGGTCGGCTTCGATCGCATCGGTCTATGGCACCGATTATTGGCTTCGTTTCGATAGCCCTTCGCGCCGGATCGGTGGTCAGGCATGGGCGCGCGTCCATGAGCCGAAGGACGGCGGTGCAATGCCAACCTTCATCTTCGCCAACGGCGTTTGCATGGACGTCGACGAGTGGCGGATGGCACCACCCGAACTCGTCCGGCTCTGCCGGTCGGGCGTTCGCGTGGTTGAGCTCGTGCCGCCGTGGCACGGACGGCGCTCTATGCCGGGCTTCTACGGGGGAGAGCCGTTCTTCGGCACGGCGCCCCAGGGGCCGATCGATCTGTTCACCGCAATGGTCCAGGAGATCGCCGTGCTCATCGGCTGGAGCAGGCAGCAGGGCGAAGCGCCGGTCGGGATCGGTGGCGTCAGCATGGGTGCGATCGCATCGATGCTTGTCGCTTGTTACAGCGGCGGGTGGCCGGCGCATTTGCGACCCGACGCGCTCGCGCTCGTGGCCTTCGCGACCGACATTGCCGATCTTGCCTTTGAGAGCGCGATCAGCGAAATAGCCGGTGTGCCCGATGCAATGCGCGCACGAGGCTGGACGTCAGACGCCCTTGCGGAGATTGCGCGATTGACGGCGGGGACCGGCGAGCCGGGCGTGGATCCCGCCGCGATCGTCGCGGTTCTGGGAGCGCGCGATACGGTCACGCCGTCCGATCAGGGGCGGGCGCTCATGACCAAATGGGGCGTGCCGTCGGAGAATGTATTCGAGCGCGACCTGGGCCACCTGTCGATCGCGGCCGATCTGAGCCGAGACGATGCGCCGATCGTCCGTCTGGCGGAGATTCTGCGATCGATGCGGTGAGCCGGCGTCATTTGACCGCGTCGCGCGCGATCGCGGCGAAGATCGCGTCGAGTTCGGCGGCGAGGGCCTTGAGCTTGGCACCTCCGTTGTACGGCGCGAAGACGACCGAGGGCTTGCGGTAGCTCAAGACCGCCTTGCCTTCCTTGCCTTGCCAGATATAGAAGCGGATCGGCGCCTCGATGCCGGCGGGCACGCTCGCCTCCAGCATGCGCACGGCGAAGTCATTGCGGTAAACGCCGATCACCATGTTGCCCGGGATGCTCACGCCGCGGCGCTTGGCGCCGATGCTGGCGCTGGCGCGGGTGACGACGAACATCTTGTGCGCCTTGATCGCAGTGTCGAGGCGCTTCACCAGCTCCGGGAAGCTGTACGTCGTCGGCAGATCAGTGATCTGGTTCTCGCCGGATCGCGCGTCTGTGGGCACGACGGCTGCGGCAAGGGCGAGCATCATCGCCGGGATCATGAGACGCATCGGGAACCTTCCGGGCCTGGTCGTGCCGCGCGCAGTGTCACCCGCCGGACGGCGCCGATCGATACACGATTTCGCGACGAAGATGCGCCGGCGCACAGGACGACGTGGCTTATTGACCCTGTAGCTTCAGCATCAGGGGCGTGAGGGAGATCGCGTCCCGGTCGGGGTCCCGCTTTGCGACGGGGAGCGCAGGCTTGCGGGGGCCCGTGCGTTCCGCCGTCCGTCCGGCGGTCGCCGTCTCGAGCGGCTTCCTGGCCCCCTCTTTCGGCGTCTCGCCGCTCGATTTGTCCGCCGCGGCTGTGAGCGGCTTCGGCGCCGCGCGGGCGACCGGCGTGGCCGGTTTCGCTGATGTCAGTTTCGTTGGGGTCAGTTTCGCCGGGGCCGACTTTGCCGGGGTGAGCTTCACCGGAGTCAGGGGGCGGGGCGAGGCGAGCTTTCGCGGCTGCGCGGCGGCAGTTTTCGGGCGTGTGGTTTTCGGGCGCGTGGCTTTCGGGAGCACCGCGGCGGCTTCGATGGGTTTTGACGCGGTCTGCCCGGCGCGTTTGGGCTTCGTCGCCGTTGCTGCGCGCGCGGGCGTTGCCTTGGCGACCCGCTCCGGTGCGCGGGCTTTCGGTGTCTTCGCCACCGGTTTCGCTGCCTTGGGCTTGCCCGTCTCGCGCTTGACCATCACGCGGTTGGTGGGCGTTTTCGATCCGGTCGCTTCCGCCGCAATCGTCTCCATCAGACGATCAAGCTTCTCACCGATTGTCTGGAGATCGCCGCTCTTATCGCTGTAGGGCGCCAGCACCCAGGAGGGGCGGCGATACCAGAGCGTCGCCGTTTTTTCGTCGGCACCCCGCGTTACATAGAAGCGGATCGGTGCCTCGATCCCGGCGGCGACATTGGCCCGTAATATTCGTGTGGTGGTGTCGTCGTCGAAGGCACCGATGACCATGTTGCCGGGAATGCCGAGCTTTTTCTGGCGCTCGGCGCCGCGCACGCTGGCGCGGCTGATGATCTTCAGCTTCTGGCGCTTGATCGCGGCTTCGAGGCGGGTGATCAGCGCCCAATAGCTCAAGTCGCTGACGATCGTGCGCGTGCCGTTCTCCACCGCGTGCCCGACGACGGGTAGGGTGGAGAGGATCGCCAGCATGAGCGTGGCGAAGACGAAGCGCAGCATGATAACGACCTCCCCAACCCCAGCCGGAACCGCTTTGCCTTAACGGAACGCAGTCACGACGATGACGGGCATGAGGAAAGGCCATCAATTGGCCGAGATTAGGGCATTGTCCCTATTTGAGTCGCGAATCCTCCGAACCCGGACCAAACAATGTGACGGGTAATCGGCCGGCATTGGAGGGAAAGCCGCGCTTGCCTCGCCGGACCCAAGCCCCATATCGCTTGGCATGATCGTAGATGCGCAAATGGCTGATCTGGATCTTGCCGGCAATCCGACGGATTGCCGCGTCGTCGTCGCCATGTCGGGCGGTGTCGACAGCTCGGTGACGGCCGCGCTTCTGGCCGAGGCCGGCTATGACGTGGTCGGGATCACGCTGCAGCTCTACGATCACGGCCAGGCGGTGGGACGGGCCAAGTCCTGCTGTGCCGGCCAGGACATCCATGATGCGCGGCGGGTCGCCGACGCGATCGGCATTCCCCACTACGTCCTCGACTACGAGAGCCGGTTCCGCGAGGCGGTGATCGACGATTTCGCCGACAGCTATCTGCGCGGCGAGACGCCGATCCCCTGCGTGCGCTGCAACGAGACGGTGAAGTTCCGCGATCTCGTCGGCACCGCGCGGGAGCTGGGCGCGGCGGCGCTGGCGACCGGACACTATGTGCGGCGCGTGCGGGGGGCGGCCGGGCCCGAGCTGCGCCGGGCGGCCGATCCGGCGCGCGATCAGAGCTACTTCCTCTTCGCGACCACGGCCGAGCAACTCGATTTCCTGCGATTCCCCCTGGGCGGCCTGCCCAAGGCCGAGACGCGGGCGCTCGCCGAGCGTTTCGACCTGCCGGTCGCCGCCAAGCCTGACAGCCAGGACATCTGCTTCGTGCCGCAAGGCCGCTATGCCGACGTGGTGGAGAAGCTGCGGCCGG
>CAZBRE010000011.1:46904-53231 GCA_964494065.1 uncultured Alphaproteobacteria bacterium | reverse complement strand
TTCCTCGATCTCCATTCGGGCCGCAGCACCGTCGATTTCGAGCGTCTTTCAAAGACTTGCGCCGAGCTCGGCGGCTCCGACGCGCTCGTTCAAACCGCCCGCACCGCCAACACCGCCGCTCACATCCTCGAGCTCGCGCGCCAGGAAAAGCTGCCCCTCGCCGATGCGATTGCCGAGCAGGCGCGCGCGGCCGCGCAGGACGTCGCGGGCTCGCAGGTGGCCGTCGAGGTCGTCATCTTCGACCGCAAGGGAACGCTGATCGGGCGTGCCGGTGCCTGAAAAACCACCTGAGAAAACGCGCGTCCTCATCCTCGGCGGCACCCAGGACGCCGCCGCCATCGCACAGGCCTTTGCCGACGATCCCGCGATCCACACGATCAGCTCGCTCGCCGGCCGCACCCGCGCGCCCCGCGCGCTCGCCGGCGAGGTCCGCACCGGCGGCTTCGGCGGCGCCGACGGCCTCGCGCAGTATCTGAAGGACGCGCAGATCGAAGCGGTGATCGACGCGACCCATCCCTTCGCCGCCGCGATCAGCCGCCATGCCGCCGAGGCGTGCGAGCGCGCCGGCGTGCCCCGCGTGCAACTACAGCGCCAGCCCTGGAGCGCACAGGACGGCGACCGCTGGATCGAGGTCGACGAGGTGGACGACGCCGCGCGCGCGCTCCCCCAGCATGGGTGCCGCGCCTTCCTCACCATCGGCCGGCAGGAGATCGCGGCCTTTGCCTCCGTCCGCCACGTCTGGTTCCTCATCCGCCTGATCGACCCGCCCGCCGAGCCCATCGCGCTCGCCGCGTTCGAGCTCATAAGCCAACGCGGGCCCTTCGACACGACGGCCGAGGAAACGTTGATGCGGGACCACGCCATCGACGTATTGGTTTCGAAAAACAGCGGCGGCACAGCAACTTATGGAAAGATCGAAGCGGCGCGACGGCTGTCCATTCCGGTCGTCATGATCCGCCAGCCGCCGCCGCAACCGGGCGACCATGCAGCCGACGCCGAAGCGGCCTGCGCTTGGCTGCGCGAACGGTTCGTGGCCGTCTAGCCCCGCCTATCCGTGACGAAAAATATGCCGGTGACCGGGATCGTAGAGCTGGCTCGCATGGCCGGCCTCCTCGTCGAAGACATGCCCGACCAGCACCAGCGCCGTCCGCGTGATCTTCGCCGCGCGCACCTTTTCGCGGATATCGGCGAGCGTGCCCGCGATCGTCTGCTCGTCGGGCCAGCTCGCGCGGTAGACGACGATGGCCGGGCAATCGGCGCCGTAATGCGGCGTCAGCGCCTCGACCACGTGCCGCAGATTGCGCACCGAAAGATGGATCGCGAGCGTGGACCGCGAGGCGCCGAGCGCCGCCAGCTCCTCGCCCGGCGGCATCGCGGAGGCCTTCATCGTCGTGCGGGTGAGGATCACGGTCTGGCTCACGCCGGGCACGGTCAGCTCGGCCTTGAGGCTGGCGGCGGCGGCGGCGAAGGCCGGCACGCCGGGCGTGATGTCGTAGGCGATGCCCAGCTCGTCCAGACGCCGCATCTGCTCGGCCACGGCGCCGTAAAGCGAGGGGTCGCCCGAATGGACGCGCGCCACGTCATGCCCCGCTGCATCGGCCGCGCGCATCGCCTCGATGATCTCTTCCAGCGTCATCGGCGCCGTGTCGACCACCTCTGCGCCCTCGGGCGCGTAGTCGATGACCTCACGCGGCACCAGCGAGCCCGCATAGAGACAGACCGGACAGCGCGCGATCTGATCGCGCCCGCGCACGGTGATGAGGTCGGGCGCGCCGGGCCCCGCGCCGATGAAGTGAACCGTCATTGGCCCCAGCCAGTCATTGCCCAAGCACCGTCATTGTTCGGGCACCGTCTCGCGCGCGCCATAGCCGCGCGGTGTGTAGACCCAGACCCCGCCATCGCCCCGATGGACGCGCCGCGTCTCGCTCGAGCCGACGAGAACGAGCGTCAACATATCGACGCGGTCGGCGGAGAGGTCCTTCAGCGCAATCACATCGACGCTCTCGCCGGGCCGCCCCAGATTGCGCGCCAGCACCACCGGCGTCTCCGCCGGGCGGTGCGACAATAATATGTCGCGCGCATCGCCGAGTTGCCTCACCCGCCGTTTCGACACGGGATTATAGAAAGCGATCACGAAGTCCCCCTCGGCCGCGGCGCGCACGCGGCGCTCGATCACCGCCCACGGCGTCATCAGATCGGAGAGCGAGATGGCGCAGAAATCGTGGCCCAGCGGCGCGCCGATCCGCGCGGCGGCCGATTGCAGCGCGGAGATGCCCGGCGCCGAGGCGACCTCGATCCGCCGCCAATCCGCCCGTTCGCTGCGGTCGAGCAGCTCGAAGACCAGCGCGCCCATCGCGTAGATCCCGGCATCGCCCGAGGAGATCAGCGCCACGTCGCGCCCGTCCGCCGCCAGGTCGAGCGCCGCGCGCACCCGCGTCTCCTCTTCGCCGAGGTCATACCCGTGACAGGTCTTGCCCGCCGTCATCGGCCCCAGCAGATCGAGATAGAGCCGGTAGCCGACGAGATCGCTCGCCGCGCGGATCGCCGCCTCGGCATCCGGCGTACGGAAACGCGCATCGCCCGGTCCGATGCCGACGATGGTCAAGCGCCCGCGCGGTCGGCCGGCGTCAGCAAGATCGATCGGCGCCGGCGCGCGCGCGATGGCGCAGGTGGCGCGACGGCTTTTTTGTTTCGGAACAACCAGCTCGCCTTCAGGTCCGGCCGCGGCCAGCGCCGCCCCTTCCGCCACGCCGTGACAGCCGACCTCGCGAAAGACCGCCTCGGACGGGTTTTGCAGACGCGGCGTTTCCGTCTCCAACCGCACTGCGTCGAAGAACCGGACCGGCACGCCGAGCGCCGCCGCCGCCGCATGCACCGCCGGCTCATCCATCTTGAGATCGATTGAGAAGACCGCGGCGACCGCGCCGTCGGCCAGGCCCGCCTCGGCCAGCGCGCGCGTCACCAGATCGACGACTTCCTCCGGCTCGGCATTGCGCTCACAGCCGACGCCGACCGCGAGCCGTTGCGGGTTGTAGACGAGCCGGCGCGCATCGCCCTGATCGCGGTCGTCGCTCACCCGGATCGTCAGCGCGCCATCGTCGGCGAACGGCAGCGCGCTCGCCGAAAGCCACGGCGCTTCGCCCTCCAGACGTACCTGCCCGCCGGCCAATAGCGCGGCTGCGAAGTCTTTGTAATCGTTTGTATTTTCCAGCCGCCAGCCCGCCGGCGGCGCATCGAGCGCGACCCCAAACCGCAGATCGCCCGCTGTCGTGATCGCGGGGGCAATGCCGAACGCCGTTGCCAGGTGCCGCGCCAGATCGTTGGCACCCCGATGCCCGCCCAGCAACGGCACGACGGCCGATCCGTCCTCGGCGAGCGCGAGGACGGGCGGCTCGCTCCGCTTGTCGTCCAGCACGGGGGCAAGCAAACGGATCAGGATCCCGGCGGCGCACACACCGACGATCGGCCGGCCCGACAAATAGAGCGCCCGTAGATGCGCCTTCACGTCGTCAATGCGACGGGCCGCCTCCGGCGACTCGAAGACGGCATGGATCTCCGCGGCCCCCAACGCATCAGCGAGCGCCTCCGCTGCCGCACGAGCGGTCTCCATCCCGCTCGGACCCAGAACGACGATCACCGCCTGCGATGCTAGAGCCGCCATGCTTCGCCTCGCTTGTGCACGACGATCATCGAGAAGTACGGCACGGCGCTGTCGTCGACCTCGTCGAGCGGCAGGATGCGCTGGTTCTCCATGGTCGCGCGCTCGACGTAATGCGCCTGCGCCGCCAGGCCGAGCTCGGCGAGCAGGTCGCGGATGCGGGAAAAATGCCGGCCGACCTTGATGATTGCCGCGGCATCGTTCTCTTTCAGCCGCGCTCTGATCAGATCCGTCTCGAGCGGCGCCGGGATCACGGTCATGACGTCGTTGCGCGCCGCCAGCGGCGCGCCGAGCACGGCGGCGCAGGCGGTCAGTGACGAGACGCCGGGGATCACCTCGACCGGGAAGCGCTCGGCCATGCGCCCGAAGAGATACATGAACGAGCCGTAGAAGAAGGGATCGCCCTCGCACAGCACCGCCACGTCGCGCCCGTCACCCAGATGCGCCCCCAGCCTCTCCACGGCCTCGTCGTAGACAGCTTGCGCCGGGAAGCGCGCGGCGACCATCGGCATGCGGATCGCGATCTCGGTCTTGGCGCCGTTCAGATAGCCGGCAACGATGGACCGCGCCAGCGAATCGCCCGTCTCGGGCGCGGGATAGGCCAGCACCGGCGCCTCGCGCAGAAGCCGCAGGCCCTTGACGGTGATGAGCTCGGGGTCGCCCGGTCCCACGCCGATGCCATACAGAGTGCCGGTCATAGGATCATGCCGGTCATGGCTTCACTCCCACATACTGAGTGACCGGCATCTTGGGCCGCCAGCTCAGAAAACGGCCGGCCGGGGTTGCGCGTTGCACCGCGATCCGCCGCAGATCGCCCCCATGCACCGATTGCCAGTGGTAGAGCGCGTGCTCGCCCTCCACCGAAATAACGTTGGCGACCAGCCGCCCGCCCGGCCTGAGCGCCCCCCAGCAGGTATCCAGCATCCCGTCGGCCGACACCCCGCCGCCGACGAAAACCGCATCGGGCGCGGGAAGATCGGCGAGCGCGTCCGGCGCGTCGCCCTCGACGATTTTGAGCTGCGGCACGCCGAGCGCGCCCGCATTCTCCCGAATGTAGCCGAGCCGCTTTTCATCGCGTTCAATCGCAACCGCGTCGGACGACGGATGCGCTCGCAGCCACTCGATCGCGACCGAACCACAGCCGGCGCCCACATCCCACAGGCGTTCGCCCGGCAGCGGCGCCAGCATGGCCAAGGTCGCCGCGCGCACCTCCCGCTTGGTCAATTGCCCGTCATTGACGAAGGCGTCGTCCGGCAGCCCCGCAGCCCGGCTATATGCGACCGCGTTGGGTCCGGCAACGCATTCGATAGCCAGCGTGACGAAATCCGCGGTCGGCCCCGCCGGCCATTGCGCCGCTGTTCCGTCGATGCGGCGCTCCTTCGGCCCGCCCATATGCTCGAAGGCGGTCATGGGGCTCTCGGCAAACCCGCGCGCGCGCAACATCCCCGCGACCGTCGCCGGGTCTTCGCCACTGCCACACAGGATCAACAAACGACGCCCGGGCGCGATCGACATATGTAGCCGTCCGGCGGCGCGACCGTGGATCGTAAGGCATGCGCAATCGGGCAACGACCAGCCGAGCCGCGCCGACGCCAGGCTGAACGCCGAGACGCCCGGATGGATCGCCATCTCCTCGATGGAGAAGTGACGCAGCAGCATCGTGCCGATCCCGTAGTTGAGCGGATCGCCCGTCGCCAGCACGCAGAAGCGCGTGCCGCGCCGCGCGGCGATGCCCGGAAAGGCTTTCGAGATCGGCGTCGGCCATTCGAGCCGCTCGCGGCCGTCATCGGGGACCATCGCCAGATGCCGTGCGCCGCCGACCAGAACCTCCGCCGCGTCGACGGCTGCGCGCGCCGCCGCGTCGAGCGACTCGAGACCCGCCTCGCCAATCCCCACGACGCTCAACCACTTAGCGCTCATTGCTCAATCAACGAATAGCCGCCGCAACGGCATTCACCGCCGCGGCCGCCATCGCGCTGCCCCCACGCCGGCCGCGCAAGGTGAGATAGGGGACGCCGGTCTTTGCCGCGGTCAGCGCGTCTTTCGATTCGACCGCTCCCACAAATCCGACAGGAAAAGCGAAGATGACAGAAGGCTTTAGCCTCCCTTCCTCGATCAGCTCGACAAGCCGGAAGAGCGCGGTCGGCGCGTTGCCGATCGCGACCACGGGACCCGCCGCCCGATCCTCTCGGTCACACCAGAGGTCGACCGCCGCGGCCGAACGCGTTGTGCCCAATTCACGCGCTTTAGCCTCGTCGACTTCATTCAATGTGCAAACAACGTCGTTGTCGGCCGGCAACGCCGAGCGGATAACGCCTTCGGCAACCATGCGCGCGTCGCATAAAATCGGTGCGCCGCCGGCTAATGCCTCGGCCGCTGCCGCGGCAACGTTTCCATCGAAGGCGAGATCGTCGACGATATCGACCATGCCGCAGGCATGCACGACCCGCACCGCGATCTCCGCGATCCCGTCGGGCAAATGATCGAGCCGCGCCTCCGCGCGGATGGTCGCGAAGGAGCGGCGGTAGATCTCCGCCGGGTCGCGCAGATAGTCGATCATCACGGCCACTGAATCGTACTCACTTCCCGCCCGAAGCCGACGTCTTCATCGTCACCGGCCCGAGCGGATGGTCGGCGTGGGGATAGGGATGGTGATGATGGCCATGGTC
>CAZBRE010000011.1:19960-46804 GCA_964494065.1 uncultured Alphaproteobacteria bacterium | reverse complement strand
CCGGCCCGAGCGGATGGTCGGCGTGGGGATAGGGATGGTGATGATGGCCATGGTCGTGGTCATGCCCGTGACCGTGATCGTGGTCATGACTATGCGCATGATCGTGATCGTGATGATGGTCGTGATCGTGCGCGTGACCGGATGCCTTGTCGTCGTCCGTGCCGATCCCCTCGACGTGATGGTGGTGGCTTTCCTGGGCGAGGCCGACCTGGTCCTCGAAGCCGAGCACGGCCTCGCGGTACTTGCACATCTGGCAGTTCATCGCCGGCGCGCCCTCAAGGATCTCCAGCGCACGCTCCCTGAAGGTTTCGACGACCAGATCGTGGTGATTAAGGTAAGACGCCTTGATGAACTCAATCTCGGGATGCCGGGCGGCGACCACATCGGTGTAGTCGTAGATCCGCTTCACCAGCACCCCGGTGAAGAGGAAATAGGGAAAGACGATGATGCGCTTGTAGCCGAGCCGTGTCGCGTGCTCGAGCCCCGGCTCGACGAGCGGGAAGGTGACGCCCGAATAAGCGACCTCGCCCCAGGCGAAGCCGAAGCCCTCCCAGAGCAGACGCATCACCTTCGAGATATTGGCGTTCGCATCGGGGTCGGAAGCGCCGCGCCCGACCACGACCAGCATCGTCTCGTGCGGCGAATAATCCTCGCCCACGCTGTCGATCGCCTCCTGGATGCGGGCGCCGGCGGCGCGCATCATCTTGGGATCGATGCCGAGCTCGCGGCCGTACTCGATCCGCAGGCCCTCGTGCTGCGCCACATATGTATTGAGCACCGAGGGGATGTCGTTCTTGACGTGTCCGGCGGCGAACAGCATGCCCGGCACCGCCAGGATATGGGTGTTGCCCTTGGCCCGCAGCGCCTCGATCCCGTCGCGGATCACCGGCGTGGCGAACTCCAGAAACGCGTGCTCGACATCGTAGTCCGGCATGCGCGCGGCGAGCTTGCGCGCCACCTCGGCGAATTCGCGGCTCGCGCCCGCATCGCGGCTGCCGTGCCCGCACAGCAGCACGCCTGTTTTCTCAGACATGTCGTCTCCGATCGGTGGTCCTGGGAATTTTGCTCATGCTAACGCATTTCCTAAGGGGTTGGCATCACCAGCCCGCTCCCCCGCCCGACCACCCAACGGCAGTACCTCGGGGTGGTCGGGCGGCGGGGCGGGCTGGCGCCGATTCCGCGCGAGCGAAAAACGCCAAAGCCTTCGATTCCAAGCGGAAACCGGTTGATCGGCGGCCCCGCCGCGACGATGCTCGGCCCCATGTTCGCGTATCTGGGCACTGCCTCCGGCCACTGGTTCGACGCCTTCGCCATCGCGGGCGCGGCACTGCTGCTCGACGCGCTGATCGGCGATCCGGGGTGGCTCTACCGCCGCCTGCCCCATCCGGTGGCGCTGATCGGCCAGGCGATCGGCGGCCTCGACCGCCTGCTCAACCGCCCAAAGGCGCCCAAAGCCCTGCGGGTTATTGCCGGCATTTTGACCGTTCTTTTCGTCGCCGGCGCCGTCGGCGCGCTGGCCTGGGCGATCGGCTACGGGCTGCGCAAGATCGAGCCCGCATGGATCGGCGCGGGGGTCGAGGCCGTGCTCGTCTCGGTCCTGCTCGCGGGCCGCTCGCTGCACACCCATGTCGCCGCCGTCGCGCGCGGGCTCGCGACAAGCCTCGACGAGGGCCGCAAAGCCGTCGCCGCCATCGTCGGCCGCAATCCTGAAACGCTCGACGAGGCGGGGGTTGCCCGGGCTGCGATCGAATCGGCGGCGGAGAACTTCTCCGATGGGCTCGTGGCCCCGATTTTCTGGTACGTGATCTTCGGCCTGCCGGGCGTCGCCGCCTATAAGGCGATCAACACGCTCGACAGCATGGTCGGCCACCGCACCGAAAAGCACCGTGCCTTCGGTTGGGCCGCGGCGCGGCTCGACGATCTCGTGAACCTGGTTCCGGCGCGCCTGGCCGGAGGCCTGCTGGCCTTGGGCGCTCTGCTCATCCCGTGGGCGTCGGCGAAGCGCGCTCTCACGACCATGATGCGCGACGCCGGCAAGCACCGTTCGGTCAATGCCGGCTGGCCCGAGGCCGCGATGGCGGGTTCGCTCGGCCTCTCGCTCGGAGGCCCAAGGCAATACGCGGGCGATCATGCCGACGATCCCTGGATCGGCGCGGGGTCGCGCAACGCAACGCCTGCCGACATCCGGCGTGCGCTCACGGTCAACCTGGCGACCGGGCTGTGGCTCGCGCTCGTTCTCGCGGCCGGCTTCTCCATCTCGTTCGCCATCTCGTCGTAAGACGCAAGCATCAGAATTCGATCCCCTTCTGCGCCTTCACACCGGCGCGGAACGGGTGCTTGACCATGGTCATCTCGGTGACGAGATCGGCCGCGTCGATCAACTCGTCCTTTGCGTTACGCCCGGTGACGACGACGTGGAGGTCCTCCGGTTTCGCCTTCAGGAAGGCAACAACCTCGTCGAGCGGCAGATAGTCGTAGCGCAATACGATATTGAGCTCGTCGAGGATCACCAGATCGTATTTCGGGTTCTCGCCGCGGCTCGCCTCGATCATCTCTTTCGAGACCTCCCAGGCCGCCTCCGCCGCGGCAATGTCGCGCGCGCGGTCCTGGGTCTCCCAGGTGAAGCCCTCGCCCATCGTGCGGATCGTCACCTGATCGGGAAATTTCTCCAGCACCACACGCTCGCCGGTCTCCCACTTGCCTTTCACGAACTGAACGATGCCGACGCGCATGCCGTTGCCGATCGCCCGCGCGGCGAGCCCGAATGCCGCCGTCGACTTGCCCTTGCCCTTGCCCGTATGGACGATCAGCAAGCCCTTCTCGATCGTCTTGGTGGCCAGCATCTTGTCGCGCGCCGCCTTCTTCTTCCGCGCCTTCTCGTTCGCGCGGGCGAAGTCGTCTTGCGCCCGCTTGTCCTGTGTTTGGTCGCTCATTGCGCAGCCTCCATACCCGCAGCCTCGATCGCGCGTCCGGCGAGCGCGCGCAGCGTCATCCCCGCGCTGTTCGACTTGGGCCGCCAGAGTTCGCGTTCTTCGGCCTCGACCAGCCGCTCGGCGATTTCGCGCGCAGCGGCCGGGTTGTTTTCCTCGATGAAGCCGCGCACGCGGTCATCGGCGATAAAGGCGTCGTAGACCGCATCGAAGTGATGGTCGGCGACGACGCGCGCCGTGGCGGCGAAGGCGAAAAGGTAGTCGACCGTCGCCGCGATCTCAAAGGCGCCCTTGTAGCCGTGACGCATCACGCCCTCGATCCATTTCGGATTGACGACGCGCGCCCGCACGACGCGGGCGATCTCCTCGCCCAGCGTGCGCACCTTCGGCGTTTCCGGGCGGCTGTGATCGTTGTGGTAGATCGCCGGCTGCGCGCCCGACACATGACGGACGGCAGCGGTCATCCCGCCCTCGAACTGGTAGTAATCATCGCTGTCGAGCAGATCATGTTCGCGGTTGTCCTGATTGTGCACCACCGCCTCAACATTCTGCAGCCGTGTTTCGAACAAGCGATGCTCCGCCGCGCCCGCCGCGCCGGACCCGTACGCGTACCCACCCCAGGCTATGTACGCGCGTGCGAGATCGGCGTCGCTTTCCCAGCCGCGTTCGTCGATCAACGCCTGCAAGCCCGCGCCATAGGCCCCTGGTTTCGAGCCGAAGACGCGGAACCCGGCGCGCCGTTCGGCCTCGTCCACCGCCATTCCATCCGCTACGAACGACGCGCGATCCGCGCAAAAGCGCGCGGCAATCGGATTCTCCTGATCGCTCTCGTCAAGCGCCGCCACCGCACGTATGGCGGAATCGAACAAATCGATCTGACCGGGAAACGCATCACGGAAAAATCCGGAAATGCGCAAGGTCACATCGACGCGCGGGCGGCCGAGTACGCTTGCCGGCATGATCTCGAAGCCCGTGACGCGGCGCGAGGCCGCGTCCCAGCTCGGCTGTACGCCCATCAGCGCCAGCGCCTGTGCAATATCGTCGCCGCCCGTACGCATGTTCGCCGTGCCCCAGGCGCTGAGCGCCATGCTGCGCGGCCACGCTCCATGCTCCTGGCGGTGGCGGTCGACCAGAAGGCTCGCCGACTTCCAGCCGAGCATCCAGGCCGCCGGCGTCGGCACCGTGCGGTTGTCGACCGAATAGAAGTTGCGGCCCGTCGGCAGCACATCGAGCCGCCCCCGCGTCGGTGCGCCCGACGGCCCCGGCTCGACGAACCGCCCGTCGAGGCCTGCAAGCAGGCCATTCAGCTCCGCTATGCCCGAGCCCTCGACAGCCTGGCGCACGATGTCTTCAACGTGGTCGAGCACGGCCTTTGTTCGCACCCAATCAGGCGCCGGCTGGAACTCGCCAGCAATCAGCGCCGCAGCCAGTTCCTCGAGGCGCTCGACCGTGTCGCCGTTGCTGCGCCAGGGCGCCTCGCCCACGAGTGCGTCTGGACGCGGGCCGGTCCACGCATCGCCCATCGCACAGTCGAGCGGATCGAACCCGTCAAACCCCAAATCCTTCGCAAGCGCCCGTATGAGCGAGGCATCCGCGCCCTCGCCCGCCCCGCGCGGCACGCGCACCAGTGCGACGAGAAGGTCGGTGAGTAGCCGCCCCGTTGGTGCCGTGCCGAGAATGTGCAGCCCGTCACGTATCTGCATCTCCTTCAGCTCGCAGAGATAGTTGTCGAGCTTCGCGAGTGCCGCATCGGAGCCGTCCGCCGCCTCGATGCCGCAATCCTTGTCGAGCCCGATCGACTGGCTGAGCTCCAGGATGTGCTTGCGCAGCAAGTCGAGCCGGCGCGGATCGACCCCCGCCGCCTCGTAATACTCGTCGACGAGCTGCTCCAGATCCTTGAGGGGCCCATAGGATTCGGCGCGGGTCAGCGCCGGCGTCAGGTGGTCGATGATGACGGCGGAGCTGCGGCGCTTGGCCTGGCTGCCCTCGCCCGGATCGTTGACGATGAAGGGATATATGTGTGGCAGGGCCCCCAGCGCCGCCTCCGGATAGCAGGTCTCCGAGAGCGCCACGGCCTTGCCCGGCAGCCATTCGAGGTTGCCGTGCTTACCCGCATGGATGATCGCGTCGACGCCCCAAACCGTGCGCAACCAGGCATAGAAGGCGAAGTAGGCATGCGGCGGCACCAGCGCGGGATCGTGATAGCTCGCCGCCGGATCGATGTTGTAGCCACGCGCCGGCTGCACCCCGATCGCTACGTTGCCGAAGCGATGAACGGCAAGCACGAACGCCTCGCCGTCGACGTAAGGATCCTTCGCCGGCGCGCCCCACCGTTCCGTCACCTCGTCACGAAGCGCCTGGGGTAATTCCGCGAAAAACCTTTCGTAGTCCTCGAGCGACAGCCGCTCGCCGCCATGCCGCCCGCCTTCGAGCGCATTCGTCGGCCCGGCCAGGAAACGCGCCATCAACGCATTGCCGTCGGCCGGCGCCTCGCCCACCGCATAGCCCGCCTCGTCGAGCGCCCTCAAGATGCCCATTACGCTCGCCGGCGTATCGAGCCCGACGCCGTTGCCGAGGCGGCCGTCGCGGTTCGGATAGTTCGCCAGCACGAGGCCGATGCGCCGCTTGTCCGGCGCGGTCGCGCGCAGCGCCGCCCATTTCGCCGCCAGCGCCGCCACGAACCCGACGCGGTCCGGCACCGGCGCATAGGCGGCGAGCGAGATCTCGGAAAGCTCGTCGTAGCGCGCCTCGGTCTTGAACGAGACGGCGCGCGCGAGCACGCGGCCATCGACCTCGGGCAGCACGACATTCATGGCGAGATCACGCGGACCGAGGCCGTTCGTGCCCGCGCGCCACACGCTTTCCGCCGAGCCCGCGAAGACGACCTGCAGCACCGGGCAATCGGCGTCATCAAAGGGCGTCTCGCTGCGCGCCGCGCCCGGCGTGGAAACTGCAAAGCCGGTCGCGTTCAGGATCACCGCCGGCGGATGCGCGGCGAAGGTCTCGCGCACGATCTCTGCGGAAACCGGATCCTTGAGGCTGGAAACGAAGATCGGGCACGGGTTCAGGCCCCTTTCCCGCAGCGCGTCGATCAGCGCATCGACCGGCGCCACATTCGCCGCCTGGACGAGCGCCCGGTAGAAGACGATCCCCGCAACGGGCCGATCGGCTTCCCACGCCGCTGCCAGGTCGTTTAGCGTTGCCTGGTCGCGGCCCGGCCAATAGAGCCCCGCGCGCATGAGCGGGCTGGGCGGCCGCCAGTCACATTCGTGACCGATAATCGACGCAGCGAAGCCAAGAAGGTTCCGCGCATTCTCGATCCCGCCATGGACCGCGTACTGCCAGAGCTGGTGGCGCGCCTCGCGCGGCAGGCTCGAGAGCGTGTCGAGCTCGGCGTCGGGCTGATCGTCGCCCGGCAGCAGTGCAAGGGGGATACCACCGGCGCGGCAAACATCGACGATCCGCTCGACACCGTAGGGCCAGTAGGACCGGCCGCCGAGGAGGCGAACCACCACGAGCTTCGCCGCGCCCGCGATCCCCTCGGCGTAGAGATCGACCGACATGTTGTGGCCGAGCTGCATAAGGTTCGCGAGCCTGAGCGCCGGGTATCCCTCGCCCAACGCCCGCCGTGCATTGGCAAGACAGGCGAGCTCGGTGTCAGCAGCCGACAGGATGACGATGTCCCCAGGCGACTGGCCGAGATCGACGGCTTCCGATCCGTCGGTGACCTCACCCGGCCGTGTCGAGAGGAGATGCATCGTCTACCCGGCTAATGCCGCTTCGATCGCGCCGCGGTCGAGCCCCGTCAATCCGATCAGAACGAGGCGCGTCGCCCGCGCCTCTCCCGCTCCCCAGTCGCGGTCGTAATAGTGCTGGATGCGGTCGCCCACGCCTTGGACGACCAGGCGCATGTCGCGGTCGCGCACATTCGCAAATCCTTTGATGCGCAACACCCCGTGCGCATCGACCACCGGCTTCAGCCGCGATATCAGATCGTCCGGCGCGTCGATCGCATCGAGCTCGAGCACGAAGCTCTCGAAGTCGTCGTGATCGTGCTCCTCCTCGTCGTCGTGATGCGAGGGCCGCGAGGCGAGATCGTCTTCCGCTGCTGCTGCAAGCCCCAGCAATACCGCCACATCGACCGAGCCGTGGCGTGTCGGCACGACCTTGACCGCGGGTCGCATGTGCTCGGCGATACTGCCGCGCGCCGCTTCGAGTGCGGCGGCGTCCAGCAGATCCGACTTGTTGAGCAGCACCATGTCGGCGCATTGGATCTGGTCCTCGAAGACCTCTTCGAGCGGGCTGTCATGGTCGAGCGCTGCGTCGGCCTCACGCTGGCGCTGCACCGCCTCGGGATCGGAGGCGAAAAGACCGTCGGCGACGGCGCGGCCATCGACCACCGCAACCACGCCGTCCACAGTCACGCGCGTGCGCACCTCCGGCCAGTTGAAAGCGGTGACGAGCGGCTTGGGCAACGCCAGACCCGAGGTCTCGATGATGATGTGATCGGGCGGATCGGGCCGATCGAGCAGCGCCTCGATGGTGGGCAGGAAATCGTCCGCCACGGTGCAGCAGATGCAGCCGTTGGCGAGCTCGATCACGTCGTCTTCCCCGCAGCCCTCGATGCCGCAGGATTTCAAAATCTCGCCGTCGACCCCGACATCGCCGAACTCATTGATCACGAGGGCGAGCCGCCGGCCGTTCGCGTTCTCCAACAGATGGCGGATCAGGCTCGTCTTGCCGGCGCCCAGAAAGCCGGTGATCACGGTCGCAGGGATCTTGCCGTTTATCTTGGCCGTTACCGTCATGCGGTCCTCTCCGTTTCGCGGGCGGGCTTCAACGTCATCGGCAATCCTGCCGTCACCAGCACGACCGTGTCGGCCGCCTGCGCGACCATCTGGTTGAGCCGCCCGGCGTGATCGCGGAATGCGCGGGCGAGCGCGTTCTCCGGCACGATGCCGAGCCCCACTTCGTTCGAGACCAGCACCACCGGTCCCTCCACGTCGTTCAATGCGGCCATCAACTCTGTCATATCCGCATCCACGTCACGCGCCGCGAAGAGCAGGTTCGAGAGCCAGATCGTCAGGCAATCGACCAGGACAGCGTTTCCGGCGACCGCTTCCTCGCGCAACGCGGCGGCGAGCGCGATCGACGCTTCGACGGTCCGCCAGCCCTCGCCGCGGCGCGCCCGGTGGGCGGCGATGCGCTCGGCCATCTCGTCGTCGCCCGGCTCGGCGGTGGCGATGTAAACCGGCGCGCCGTCATGCGTAGCAATCAGCGCTTCGGCATGCGCGCTCTTGCCCGAGCGAGCGCCGCCCAGCACCAACGTTACGGCGCCCAACGCCGACGCCCCGGCGCTATGACCGCTTGCCGCCGACATGACCGCCTCCCCCGATTCCCGCCCCAGCATCACCGGGGCGGCTCACGCTAGTCGGTATCCGTGGGAGCCAGCCGCTGCCAGAACGTGCCGCCGAGCCAGCCCAGCGAGGCCCAGAAGATCGCGCTGACCACGATCGACGCGGCAGCGAAATGTCCTGCGAGCTCGGGCGGCACAGCGCCGCCGATCTCTGCCGGATGCGGCGCGCCGATGATGTGCGGCAGCGCGACCACCACCACGCCCAACACCTTGAGCGCGTGCTGCCGCGCAAACACCATGAGCCACAGGCCGCCCGCAGCCGCCACTGCCGCGAAAACCCACCAGGTCTGCCGGCTTGTCACCTCAGCGGCCATCGATCCGGGCACTTCCGGCGGCAGCCCGAGACCCGGCGCCAGCGTGAAGACCGCGAATCCCGCAAGGCCCCACAGCACGCCTTGCCTTGGGGTGACCGGTTTGCCGTAGAGCGCGAAGCACGCAACCAGCAGCAACGCGAAGCCGACACCCATGATCAGATTGGCGAGACCGGTGTAGAATAACCGCTCCAGACCACCGCCGATCTCGGCGCCACTGCCGCTCGATTTGGCGGCGGCGCCATGGGCGTGCTGATGCGTGTGGCCCGGCTTGCCGCCGTGTCCCGCATCGGCGAGCGGGTGGGTGTGCCCCGGCTTGCCGCCATGTCCGGCATGGGCGAGCTGAACCAAGCCGCCCGTGGTTGTGCGATTTTCTGTCCGAACGAGCCCCGCGTCGGGCAACAGCCCGCCGTGCCTGTGCTCCTTACCGTCGCCCGCTTTCTCATAAGACTCGGCGTGCAGGATGATGGGGGTCGTGGTGACGGTCTGGACTGCCGTGATCAGCAGGCCAGCCAGCAGCCCCGCCGCTATCGCGGCGAGGAACATACGCCTGATCATCGGTTCAGATCAGTGGCAGGGGAAGGCGAAGGCGTGCCGTGCATCGTGCGCTGCATCGTGCAGCGCGGCCGACTGGGCAAACCCGGCGCCGTAAAGCAAAAACAGCCCAGCCATCAGCGCCAGCGCGACGGGCGCGAGCACCGCCATGCGATCACTGGAGGATTGGGCCTTTGCGATAACTTTTTGAGCCATCAAGCATCTCCCTTTTTTTGCGTCCCACCCGACGCATTCAAGGCAACGTCGCCGACGGAGAATGTCCTGGCTAGGGGTCGGTGGCCTTGGCGCCTTCCCAGCGATCGCTCGCCAGTGGCCCGTGCCGCGGCCTCACCCTTTACAGTTGCGGGGGCAGCGCCGGAATCGCCATCTCACGAGAGACTCGCAAATGACTTACCGGCTTCCTCCCCATCGGTGCGTCGACACTATCACGGCTGTTCGGCCGCTTCATAGTTTTTCGTTATGCGTTTCGTGACAGGGGCACCGGTCACTCACGATTTTTCCGACACGCCTGCCTCGCCGAAGGTCGCCATGCCGGTATGCGTGACGGCTGCCGCGCGCACGACCGCGAGCGCCAGCGCTGCGCCCGAAGCCTCGCCCAGGCGCATGCCGAGATCGAGCAAAGGCGCCTTGCCGAGCGCCTCGACGAGCCGCCGGTGCCCCGCCTCGGCCGAGACATGGCCGACGACACAGTGATCGAGCGCGCCCTCGCCTGCGCTATGGATCACGGCCGCGGCGGCGGAGCTGACGAAGCCGTCGATGATCACCGGCACGCGCAATTTGCGCGCGGCCAGGATCGCCCCGGCCATCGCCGCGATCTCGCGGCCGCCGACCCGGCGCAGGGCCTCCATCGGATCGCGCGTCTCGGCAAGCACGGGCCCGTGCAGCGCCAGCGCCGCCTCGACCGCCTTGGCCTTGCGGCGCAGCCCGTCATCGTCGACGCCGGTGCCGCGCCCGACCCAGTCTTCCGCCGTCCCGCCCAGCAGCAACGCGCAGATCGCGGCCGCCGAGGTGGTGTTCGCGATCCCCATCTCGCCGACGAGCAGGAGATCGCTGTCGCCGTCGACCGCCTCGTAGCCGGTTTGGAAGGCGCGGTTGCAGTCCTCGACGCTCATCGCGGGGCCCTGGGTGAAATCGTCGGTCGGCCGCTCGAGCTCCAGCGCCAGCACGGCGAGCTTTGCGCCCATGGCGCCGCAGAGCTGGTTGATCGCCGCCCCGCCGGCCTCGAAATTCTCAACCATCTGAGCCGTCACTTCGGACGGGAACGCAGAGACGCCTTGCGCCGCGACCCCATGATTGCCGGCGAAGACGAGGCAGGAGACGTCCTTCAGGCGCGGCGGATGCCGGCCCTGCCAGGCGCACAGCCAGACGGCCAGATCCTCCAGACGACCGAGCGAGCCGGCGGGCTTGGTCAGGATGGCCTGGCGCGCGCGCGCCGCCTCGGCGGCGGCCACGTCGCGTCCGTCCATATCGGCAAACATCGCCCAGATATCCTGCGTCGAAAGTGTGCTCATGCCTCTCCCTCGATCGTTATCGGCCGGGTTTCATTTGCACCGGCCCTGGCGCCGCGTGCATCCTAGCCTTCGGTCTCATTGTCGAGGCAAGTCCTAGCATGGCTTCCGGCAGCCCGCCAAAGCCCAGTATCAATCAGGGTTTCAGACCGCTGTGGTCGCTCCGGATCGCCTTTGCGTTCCTGACGCGGCTCGGCGTTCCCCATCCAGCCGATGCGGCGATGGGCGATCTCGCGCGCGCCGGCTGGGCGTTTCCGCTCGTCGGTCTCGTCGTCGGTGGAATCGGCGGCGGCATCGCCGCCGGCGGCCTGGCACTCGATTTGCCGCCACTGCTCGCCGCCATCCTCGGCGTTGCGGCGATGGTGCTGCTGACCGGCGCGCTGCACGAGGACGGGCTCGCCGACGTCGCCGACGGGTTCGGCGGCGCCTTCGAGCGCGACAAGAAGCTCGCGATCATGCGCGACAGCCGCATCGGCACCTACGGCGTGCTTGCCCTGATCCTGGTGACGGCGGGCCGGCTGGCGGCGATCGAGGCGCTGCAGGAACCGCTGGTCGCCCTGGCGGCGATCATCGGGGCGGCGGTGCTGTCGCGCGCGGCGATGGTGGCGCTGATGGCGGCGCTGCCGCCGGCCAGGCCGTCGGGCCTGGGCGCCGGTGCCGGTCGACCCGGCGCCGTGAACACGGTCGTCACGACCCTTATCGCTGCCGCCATTGCCATCGCCGCACTGGGGCCTCTAGGCGGCATCATCGCCGCCGCCGCGGTCGCCGTCGTCGCCGCGTTGTTCGGCGCGCTGGCCATGCGTCAGATCGGCGGCGCGACCGGCGACGTCCTGGGTGCCGCCCAGCAGCTGAGCGACGTCACCGCGCTGATCGCCGCGACCGTCATGCTCGACCTCTTCGATGTCTGGTGGGCGTGAGGCCCCGGACCGCCGCGCTCAGGCCGTCAGAATGATCTTCCCGAAATGCTCGTTCGCGCGCATATGCTCCTGCGCGGCGACGGCGTCCTTAAGCGCGAAGGTCTTGTCGATCGGCAGCGAGAGGTCGCCCGCGGTGACGGCCTCCCAGAGATCTTCGCGCATGCGCCGCACGATCTCGCGCACCTCGTCCACCGAACGGGTGCGGAAGGTGACACCGATATAGTCGATGCGCTTGCGGGCGTGCAGGTCGAAGTCGAAGTCGCCGGTGAAGCCGCCGAGCCGCCCCACATTGACGATGCGTCCGAGCACCCGCGTCGCCTTCATGTTTTCGTTCATGACCCCGGCGGAAATCATATCGACGATAAGGTGAACGCCCTCGCCGCCGGTGGCCTCGAGCACCTGATCGGCCCAGCCCTCGTCACGGGAGTTGATCGCGAGATCGGCGCCGAACTCGCCGAGCCGCGCCCGCCGCGCGTCGGTGGTCGAGCTGCCGATCACCAGCGAGGCGCCCATCGCCTTGGCGATCTGGAGGCCCATGAGGCCAACGCCCGAGCTCGCCCCCTGGATCAGCACGGCCTCGCCCTTCGCCATGCGCCCCATCGTCACGACCGCGTTGTGCATCGTAATCAGCGCGATCGGCAGGCCCGCCGCCTGCTCGTAGCTCATATTGTTGGCCGGGATCGGCAGCACGCGCCCCATATCGGTGACGGCATATTCGGCATAACCGCCCGAGCCGGAGGCGAGCACGCGGTCGCCTTCCTTGATGCCGGACACCCCTTCGCCGACGCCCACGACCTCGCCCGCCCATTCGAGCCCGATCGGCTTGTTCATCCCCGCCCCGCCCGGAAGGTAGAGAGCCTTGGCGGCACCCAGATCGGCGCGGTTCAGCCCGGCCGCGCGGACCCGCACGAGCACCTGCTCGGGTCCGGCTTCCGGCCGCGGCACCTCGCGGACGACAAGCCCGTCTTCCGTCGCGACACCCGCCGTCATCGTCGCTGTGGTCATACCGTCACTCCTTGTCTGGGATCCTCACGCGGCCGCCTTGGCGGGGCCCGGATACTCGTTCACGACGTTCAAGCCATAGATCCAGTCGGGATCGAAGCGCTTGCCCTCGCGGCGGAAGAGCCCGCTCACGAAGTAGTTGAGGTTGCGCATGGCGCGGCCGATCGGCGAGGGCTCGTGCATTGCAACGACACGCGTCCGGGCGCCGATCTGAACCTTGGCGGTGCGCTCGCGCCGGGCGTCCTCATAGGTTCTGAGGGCGGCCACCGGATCGCCCCCTACGCCACTTAGGCGCGCCAGCAAAGCCGCCACAACGTAAGCATCCTCGATCGCCATGCAGGCGCCCTGCGCCATGAAGGGCAGCATCGGATGGGCCGCGTCGCCCAGGATGCTCATCCGGCCCTTGGTCCATTGCGGCATCGGATCGCGGTCGAAGAGCGCCCATTTGTTGATGCGCTCGGTGGCGTCGATGAGGCCGTGCAAATCCGGATGCCAGCCCTCATAAGCCGCATGCACCTCGTCCTTGCTGCATTCGAGCGACCAGGATTCGGTCTGCCATTCGGCGATCTCGAAGGCCCCGGCGAAGTTGATCCGCCGCCCCGCGGAGATCGGATAGATCGTCACATGGCCGTGCGGACCGTGATAGGTCCCCGGCCCGATCTTCGCGAGATCGCCTTTGAGCGCCGCGGTTTCCGCCGTCAGGCGATAGATCACCATGCCGGTGTAGCGCGGCTTCTCCGGTCCGAAGAGCGTTTCGCGCACGACCGAATGGATGCCGTCGGCGCCGATCACCGCCGACCCTTCGAAGCGTTCGCCCGTGGCCGTCTCCACGACGACCGTATCGCCCTCTTCGCGCAGCCCAGTCACCTGCTGGCCGAGGCGGATATGCTCGACGGGCACCGCCGTCTGCAGCGTGTTCAGAAGGTCCGCACGGTGGATCTGGTAATAGGGCGCGCCGTATTTCTCCGCGAACTGCGGGTTGCGCGGCATGCTGTAGAGGATCTTGCCGGTCTTCCAATCGCGGGCGTTGTAGGCGGGCGGCAGGCAGGCGAGCTCGTTCAGCGCCTCCATGATACCGAGAAAGCGCATTACGTGGACGCCGTTGGGCCCGATCTGGATGCCGGCGCCAACCTCGCCCAGCTCAGGGGCCTGTTCCAGCAGCAGAAACGGCACCTCGAACTTCGCCAGCGCACCCGCCAGCGTCAGCCCGCCGATTCCGCCGCCGACGACGACCACCGGTCGATCATTGCTCGGTGTCATGCCCGAAATGGTCTCCTCATTCCCGGCGCCGCGCCGGTCCGCCTAATGCTCTAATCCGGCGCCAATCTCGCCTAGACGGCCGGTCTTGTCCATTTCACGCGCCGTTTTGGATCAACCGGCGGACGCGGTAAACCTATTACCAGATATTCGGGCGCCACAGCCCGTCGACGCTGAAAGGAGCAAGAACCCGTGCTCTCCGACGACGACCGCAAAAAGGCGGCAGCCCAGCTCATCGAGGCGGAAAACACCCGCACCCAGATGGTGCAGCTCTCCGAGACCTGGCCCGACATCACCATCGAGGACGCTTACGCGATCCAGAGCGAGGTGACGGCACAGAAGGTCGCGGCCGGCGCACGCGTGATCGGCCACAAGATCGGCCTCACCTCCAAGGCCATGCAGCGCTCGACCCAGATCGACGAGCCCGATTACGGCCATCTGCTCGACATCATGATGGTCGCCGACGGCGCCAAGGTGAAGCACGCCGATTACTGCGTGCCGCGCGTCGAATGCGAGCTCACCTTTGTTCTCGGCGAGCCACTGAAGGGCCCTGGCGTCGGCCTGCTCGACGTGCTGCGCGCGACCGAATACGTCGTGCCCTCGATCGAGATCATCGATGCCCACATCCAGAACCCGCGCAAGATCTTCGATACTGTCTCCGACAACGGTGCGGCTGCCGGCATCGTGATCGGCGGGCGGCCGGTCGGGCCGATGGATGTCGATCTCCGTTGGGTCGGCGGCATCATGTACCGGAATTCGGAAATCGAGGAGACAGGCATCGCCGCCGGCGTGCTCGGCCATCCGGCGATGGGCATCGCCTGGCTCGCCAACAAAGTGGCGCCCTTCGGCACGGTGCTCGAGCCCGGCCACATCATGCTCTCGGGCTCTTTCATCCGTCCGGTCTGGGCCGAGCCGGGCGACACGCTGCACGCCGATTTCGGCGAGCTCGGCGGCGTCTCGGTGCAGTTCGTCTAGGCCGCGCTCATGGACCTGCCCAAGAACGCCTTCAAAGCCGCGATTGCCAAAGGCACGCTCCAGATCGGCCTCTGGAGCAGCCTCTGCAGCAACATCGCGGCCGAGATCTATTCCGAAAGCGGCTTCGACTGGATCCTGCTCGATACCGAGCATTCGCCCAACGAGGTCCCCGGCCTGCTCTCCCAGCTCCAGGCGCTCGCCGGCGGCACCGCCACGCCGATCGTGCGGCCGGCCTGGAACGATGCCGTGCTTTTCAAACGCGTCCTCGATATCGGCGCGCAAACGCTTCTGGTGCCCTACGTCCAGAACGCCGAGGAGGCCGCCCGCGCCGTCGCCGCAACACGCTATCCGCCCGCAGGCATTCGCGGCGTCACCGGCAGCGGACGCGCCGCGCGCTACGGCCGCGTCACCGACTACCTCAAAACCGCCGATGGCGAGATCTGCCTGCTGGCCCAGGTCGAGACCGGGCCGGCGCTCGACGAGCTCGAGGCCATCGCCCAAACCGACGGCGTCGACGGCGTCTTTATCGGCCCCTCCGATCTCGCCGCCTCGCTCGGCCATATCGGCCAACCCGGCCACGCGGACGTGCAGGCGCGGATCGAGGATGCGATCAAGCGCTTGCAGGCCGTCGGCACGCCGGGCGGCATCCTCACCGCCAATCACGACGAGGCGCGGCGCTACATCGACTGGGGCTTTACCTTCGTCGCCGTCGGCATCGATCTGCTGGTGCTGCGGAACGGCGCCGATGCGCTGGTAAAGGCCTTCAGATAGCGCCATGAACGAACCCATCCCGCCGACCGACGCCCCCCAAGAGACAATCGCCCTCCCCTTCGTGTTCGACACCGAGCGCGCCTTGGGACCCGACCGCATGCCGGCGCGTCGCCTTTTCTCGCCGGACCGCTCGCCGCCCTTCGACCCCTTTATCTATTTCGTCCATTTCGGGCCGCGCGACGTGCGCGAGACCGATTGGGGGTTCGCAGCGCATCCCCATAAGGGCTTTGAGACCATCACCTACATGCTCGAGGGCCAGCTCGAGCACTACGATTCCACCGGCGGCCATGCGGTGCTGGCGCCGGGCGACGTGCAATGGGTGACGGCGGGCGCGGGCATCGTCCATTCGGAGATCCCGCCCGATGCCTTCAAGGCCGCCGGCGGCACGGTCGACGGCTTCCAGATCTGGCTCAACCTCGCGAAGAAGGACAAGGCCGCGACGCCCGGCTATCAGATGCTGCGCGCGCCCGAGATGCCGCAAGTCGAGCCGAGCGACGGCGTCACGCTCCGCATCATCGGCGGCACGGCTGCTGGCAAGGCGAGCCCCGTCTCCATGCTCACCCCAATCAGCCTGATCCACGCCCGGATCGCAAAGGGTGCCGTCTGGAAGCACGCGCCCGTCGCGGGCCACAACCCCTTCGTCTATGTCTTCGCCGGCGCCTGCGAGATCGCGATCGCGTCCGGCCAGGCCGCCGCGCGCGATGGGCAGGTGGCCCTCTTAGGCATCGATCCGGGCAGCGTGACGATCACGGGCGGTACCGACGGCCCCACCGATCTCCTATACCTCGCCGGCACGCCGATCCGCGAGCCGATCGCGTCCTACGGGCCTTTCGTGATGACGACGCGTGAGGAGATCGTCGAGGCGATCGACGAGTACAATTCCGGGCGCATGGGCACGCTCTAGCGGCGGCCCCGCCTCAGAAGCTGATCCCGATCTTCCCGAAGTGGCCGCCGCGCTCCATGAGCGCGAAGGCATCGGCCGCGTCCTCGAGTGGGAACACCTGGTCGACCACGGGTTTGAGACCGTGCTCGGCAATGGCGCGGTTCATCGCCTCGAAGCCCGTGCGCGAGCCGACCGCGATCCCGTGAATGCGCGCCATGGGCATGATGAGCTGGCGCACATCCACCTTTGCCTCGAAGCCGCCGACGAACCCGATCACGCCGATATAGCCGCCATAGGCGGCCGCCAGGAGCGACTGGGAGAGCGTGCCGCCCGTGGTCTCGACCACGACATCCGCGCCCCGGCCGTCCATCGCTTCCTTGGCGGCTGCACCCCAGTCAGGCACGTCGCGGTAGTTGATCGTCGCATCGGCGCCCAGATCGCGAACCCGCTTGAGCTTCTCCTCGCTCGACGACAGCGCCAGCACCTTCGCGCCCGCGAGCTTGGCGAACTGCAGCGCGAAGAGCGCCACCCCGCCGGTGCCCTCGACCAGAACCCAGTCGCCCGGCTTCACCCCGCCGTCCTGAAGCGTCGACCAGGCGGTCAGGCCCGCAATCGGCAACGTCGCCGCCTCGATATCCGAAAGGTGCGCCGGCGCGGTCACCGCGTCCTCGGCGGGCACGGCAACGAAGTCCTGCAGAACGCCAGTCAGCGGCACGCCAAGCGTCCGTTCTGCCCGCTGCTCGAGCGTGGGCCGGCCGTCGATCCAGCCTTGCGTATAAGTCGGCACGACCCGGTCGCCGACCTTGAACCGCGTGACGCCCGCGCCAAGCTCGACCACCTCGCCGCTCGCATCGGAGCACGGCACGTAGGGTCGCGGATGGCCGGGCTTGTACTTGTCGTGGACGATGGCGAGGTCGCGGTAGTTGAGCGTCGCCGCCTTGACGCGAATAAGGATCTCGCCCGGACCCGGCTGCGGCACGGGCCGCTCGGCGAGGCTGATCGTATCGAGGCCGATGCCGCCCACCTCGACGGCCCGCATGGTCTTGCCATTCGCTGACATTCGCAAACTCCGTTATCGATAAGGCGCCGCGCTAGCCGTCCTTCAGCGCCGCTTCAAGATATTCGAGTGCGGCGATAGCAAAGCGGCGCATGTTCTCCTCGCGGTCGGCGATGCCGGTCTCCAGCGTCGTTGCGCGCTCGACCGGCCCCGCCAGCGCGAAACAGGCATGGCCCGCGTCATTGCCGTAGCGGTTCCCGGTCGGCCCCGTCGCCCCCGATTCGCTGAGCCCCCAGGTCGTCTCCAGATTTTCACGGATGGTCCGCGCGACGAGTTGCGCGTATTCCTCGGTCGCGCCGCGCATCCGGGTCTGCTCGTCGGGCAGCCCCAGCAGCACCCGCCGCGCCTCGCGCGTGTAGATCACCCCGCCGCCGAGGAAATACGCCGACGCGCCGGGCACCGCCAGCAACGCCGCGGAGACGAGCCCGCCCGCCGAAGACTCGGCCACCGCGATCGTCTCGCCCCGCTCTTTCAAGAGCGCGCCCACCCGCGCGCCCGTTTCATAGACCTCCTTCACGATTCCCTCCCTGATCCCTCAATCCGGCTCACGATACGGTCCGCGCAACGTGGCGCCGCCATCGACAATCAGCAACTGTCCGGTGACGAAGCGCGCCAGATCCGAGCAGAGATAGAGCACCGCATTGCCGATATCCCAGCCCGTGCCCTCGAGCCCGAGCACCGAGGCCTGGCGCCGCATCTCACGGCCGCGTTCCGACATGCCGGGGCCGTAGACCATCGGCGTGTAGACCGGACCGGGCGCAATGCAGTTGGCGCGGATACCGTCGGGCCCGTGGTCGACCGCCATCGCCTTGGTCAGCGCGATCACCGCGCCCTTCGACGTCGTATAGGCGGTGAGGCCACGTGGCCTGAGCGCCGAGATCGACGAGACGTTGACGATCGCGCCGCCATTGCCGGCCGCGATCATCGCCGGCACCGCGTGCTTGGTCGCAAGGAACATGCTGTCGACATTGGTGCGCATCACGCGCCGCCATTGTTCTTCGTCTTCCTCGACCACCGTGCCCTTGCTGGCGATACCGACATTGTTGTCGAGGATGTCGAGCCGGCCCCATCTGCCGGTCGCCTCCGCCACCATCGCAGCGCATTGCGCGCTGTCGGTGACGTCGGCTTCGAAAGACGCCGCCTCGCCGCCCTCCTCCGCGATCATCTCGGCGGTCCGCGCGGCATCCGAACCCGAACGGTCGACCACCAGCACCTTCACCCCCGCCCGCGCCAGCAGGATCGCCGCGGCCCGGCCATTGCCGATGCCGTCGCCCGCGGCCCCGCCGCCGGTCACGATCGCCACCTTGCCGTGAAGGCCCAGATCTATATCGCTGCTCATTGCCCGCCCCCGGATTCTTCCGCCGCTGTCCCGCGATGTTAGCGGCCGCCGGCCCGAACGCCATAAGCAAAGCAGCTATGCGGGCGCGCCTAGCCATTCCCCCATATCTGTTCTGCCTTGACCGGCACCGGGGCTTGGGTCGGGATATGCGCCAGAGAAGGATAACCGGGGGAGGCGGCCATGCGGCTAGAGAACAGAACGGCGATCATCTTCGGCGCCGGCCAGACGCCCGGCGAGACCGTCGGCAACGGCCGCGCCACCGCGATCACTTTCGCCCGCGAAGGCGCCAAGGTGATGGCGGTCGACCGCGACCTCGCCTCGGCCGAGGAAACCGTGGCGATGATCGCTGAGAACGGCGGCGAGGCCGCCGCGATCGCCGCCGACGTCACCGACGAAGCCGCGATCAAGGCCGCCGTCGCCGCCTGCATGGAGCGCTGGGGCCGCATCGATATCCTGCACAACAATGTGGGCGTCAGCATCGAGGGCGGCGACGCGCCGATCACCGAGATCACCGTCGAGGCCTTCGACCGCGTCGTCGCGATCAACCTGCGCGGCATGGTGCTCGCCTGCAAACACGTACTGCCGATCATGCGCGAACAGGAGAGCGGCGCCATCATCAACATCTCCTCGATGGCGGCGCGCACCATCTATCCGCTGGTCGGCTACAAGACGACCAAGACCGCGCTCCTCGGCCTCACCGAGCAGCTCGCGATCGAGAACGCCAAGTATGGCATCCGCGCCAACTGCATTCTGCCGGGGCTGATGGACACGCCGATGGGTGTCGATGTGCGCGCGCGCACCACCGGCCGCAGCCGCGCCCAGATCGAGGCCGAACGCGCAGCCTACGTCCCCCTCGGCGGGCGCCAGGGCACGGGCTGGGATGTGGCGAACGCCGCTCTCTTCCTGGCCTCCGACGAGGCCGGCTACATCACGGGCGTGATCCTGCCCGTCGACGGGGGCGTCGGCGTCAACACGGCCAGCGGCTCCCGAGCAACATAGGAGCGACCTGAGCGCTACGCGGCCGGGCGCTCGACCGGTGCCAGAACCGGCCCCGGCGCGATCTCGGGGATAGCGTCCTCGACGACCGCGGGCACGTCGAGCTGAAGCGAGGCGTCGGTGTAGCTGCGCGCCGCCGGATCGCGCTGGATCTTGTGGCGCAGCCGGTGAAGCTTCAGGCCGTACAACATGTACGGCACATAGGTCGAGGCGATCTGCCAGGCCCGGCGCGGATAGAAGGTGAGCATCATCTCGCGCTTCATGCCCGGCCGCCGCGAGGTCCGCACCTTGCGGCGGAACATGCCGCCCTGCAGGGGGTGGATGCCCTCGAAGCGCTGCATGCCCCAATAGGACAGGATCTGCTGGACCATGCTGACCGGCTTGATGCCGCAGGCATAGGACCGCCGGATCATGCGCTCGACATGCTCGTCGGTGTAGTAGAGCCGCCAGGCCTCCTCGTAGATGCCCTGCCACTCGGCCTTGCTCATGCGCGGGTGCTCGACCACGACATGCTCGGTGTCGCCCTTGTTGAGATCGGGGTCCATCCAGACGCCTGCTTCATAAGCGCGCTTGTGATCTTCGGAGCCCGGCGCCGGCGACATGATGAAGAACTCCAGGATATCGATCGGCAGCTCGCGCTGGACGAAGGCGATGTCGCGCCGGATCGACTCCGGCGTGTCGTCCTCGAAGCCGAGGATATAGCCCGCGAACGTCACCACCCCGGCCTTCTTCCAGGCCAGCAGCATCTCGCGGTAGTGGATGATCTGGTTCTGGCGCTTTTTGACCGCCAGCAGATTGTCGGGGTTCACGGTCTCCAGCCCCATGAAAACCCAGCGGCAGCCGGCCGCCGCTGCCTTGTCGACGAAGCCCTTGATCCGGTGGACCATCAGGTCGGCCTGGATGATGAACTTGATCTCGATGCCCTCGCGCTCCTTCAGCTCGATCAGGCGATCGAAGATCGGCTCCCAGTTGGCGTTGCGCGCGAAGTTGTCGTCGGTGAGGAAGTAGCGGGTGATGCCCTGCGCCGCGTTCGCCCGGACCAGGGCCTCGACCTCGTCGGCGCTGCGGGTGCGCGACTTCCTGCCCTGGACGTTGATGATGCAACAGAAGCTGCACTTGAAGGGACAGCCGCGCCCGGCATCGAAGCTCGAATAGCTGCCGATGGTCCGCCGCAACATCTCCGCCGGCAGGAACGGCAGGGGCTGGCCCGTAAGATCGGGCAATTCGGCGAGATAGTCGTAGATCGGCTTGAGCTCGCCCGCATACGCGTCCTGCAGGACGCCGTCCATGCGGCCCTCGGCCTCGCCGCCGAAGAGCGAGATGCCCTGCGCGACCGCGTCCTTCAGCTCCGGCGTCAGGCCGTCGATCATCGAGAGCAGGCCGCTCACATGAAAGCCGCCGATCGCAACCGGAATGCCAGCCTTCAGGAAGGGCTGGCAGAGATCGACTGCGCGCGGGAACTGGTTCGACTGCACGCCCACCAGGCAGACCAGGCCCTTGCCGCCGGCGCGTCTGATCTTGGCCACGATCGCGTCGACCGGGACCACGATGTTGGCCTCGTCGTAAGCGTTGACCTCGATCTTGACGCCCGCGCCGAGCACCTCGCGCTCGGCCGCATCAGCGGCGAGCCCCCATAAACAGGCGAGCGAGTTCGACGGCAGCACCCCGCGATGCCACTGAATGACGTATCCGTCGTCGTCGTAATGCGAGGGTTTGATCAGCTCGACATGGAATGTGCCGGCGCGATCATCCGCCTCTCGAGCTGTCACAACATGCCCCCAGACCCTGCCTGCACCCCGGTATGGGTTAACCATAACAGAGTTGCGGCGGATTGTTTGAACTTACTTATGGAGAGTCGGTGCCCGACCGGCATTCCGACATGCGAAACAATTCCCGGGAACTGTGATATATTACGCACCGTTCTGACCCAGGCAGGTCTCATGCGGCGCAATCATGGACATCAAACAGCTTAACTACTTCGTGCATGTGGCTGATCTTCGAAGCTTTTCGAAGGCGGCGGCGGTTTTGGCGATGGCGCAGCCGGCGCTCAGCCGGATGATCCGCAGCCTTGAGACCGAGCTCGGCGCACCGCTCTTCTACCGGAACGGCCGCGGCGTCGTGGTGACGGAAGCGGGCGAGCGGCTGCTGCCCTACGCCAAGTCGATGGTCGAGCAGGCCGACCGCATCAAGAACGATCTCACCATGCTGCGCGACAACCCCTCGGGCACGGTGAGCCTGGGCGTGCCGCCGACGTTGGGCCAGGTCCTCGTCCCCTCACTGGTCCGCGACATCCGCGACCGCTACCCCAACATCTCGCTCCGCATCTCCGAGGGTTTCAGCGGGCATGTCTATGAGTGGCTGATGTCGGGCCGGCTCGATCTCGCGATCATCTACGACGCGCCGCGCTCGGGGAACCTCACGACGGACCAGCTCGTCACCGAGCAGATGTTCCTGGTCGAGCCCCCCGTCAAAACAAATGGCACCAAGGCGAAGACCCGGCCCGACACCGTGACCTTCGCCGAGGTGGCGGAGCTGCCGCTAATCCTACCCAGCCGGCCGCACGGTCTGCGCATCCTGATGGACACCATCTCCGCCCGCGAGGGCTACACGCTCAACATCGAGTTCGAGGTCGATGTGTCGTCCGCAATGTTCGAGCTCGTCGAGACCGGCGTCGGCTACATGGTCCAGCCGTATGCCGCGATCTCGCGGCGCGTCGCCGGCGGCCGCCTGTCGGCCCGGCGCATCGTCGAGCCGATGATCTCGCGCACCATGGTCATGGCGACGACGACGCAGCGCCCCCTCTCGCTCGCCGCGCGCACCGTGCTCGACGTGATCAAGGCGGACGTGAAGCGTCTCGTCGAATCGGGCGAATGGCTCGGCACCTCCTGGGAGGAGACGCACGAGCTCGTCGCGAAATAGCGCCACTCGCCCCATCCCACTAACCGTAAGGAGCGCGTAGTCCGGTGAGCCGGTGGACTTTCGACGATGTCGAGATCGCGCGTGTGCTCGAATTCGAGATGCCGCTGATCGCGCCCGAGATCCTGCTCCCCGACGCCACGCCCGAGGCCGTCGCCCCCCATCTCGACTGGCTCCAGCCGCATCTCCTCGACCCCGAGACCGGCTGCCTGGTGATGGCCTTCCACAGCCTGGTGATCAGGACCGGCCACCACACTATCGTCGTCGATACCTGCGGCGGCAACGACAAGCCGCGCCCCGGCAAGCCGCGCTACGACAGGAAGCAGTGGCCCTATCTCGATGCGCTCGCCGCCGCCGGCGTGCAGCCCGAAGACGTCGACTTCGTCATGTGCACGCATCTGCATGTGGATCACGTCGGCTGGAACACGAAGCTCGAGAACGGCCGCTGGGTGCCCACCTTCCCGAACGCCAAATACCTCTTCGGCCGCACCGAATACGACTTCTGGGAATCGGAGTGGCGCAAACCCGATTTCCCCGACGATCCCTACGGCGACGACAGCGTGCTGCCGGTCGTCGAGGCCGGGCTCGCCGAGTTCATCGACGACGACTACGGCATCGATGACGCGGTGACGCTGGAGCCGACGCCCGGCCACACGCCGGGCCATCTCTGCCTGCATGTCGAAGGCAGCAGGAAGGGCAGCAGCGACGCGGTCCTGAGCGGCGATCTGATGCACCACGCGCTGCAATGCGCGCATCCGGAGTGGAACAGCATCTTCTGCGTCGACCCCGAGCAGTCACGGGCCACGCGGCGCGCCTTCCTCGAGCGCTACGCCGACACCGGCACGCTCGTCATGCCGGCGCACTTCCCCACGCCGACCGCCGGCCGGGTGGAGAGCACGAAGGGCGACGGCTTCCGCTTCGCCTTCGATGGCCGCTGATCCGATCTCCAAAACGAATACGTCCTCCCCCTCTTCAGAGGGGGAGGATAAAGGAGGGGGTGGGGCGCCAGCAGGCGCCCGCCGCCGCAAGGCGGCAATCACTGGGCTAAGACACCTGCTCTAATGCTCGCGCACCGGGCCAAGCGGCGTATGACGTCACCCCCTCCCCAACCCTCCCCCTCTAAAGAGGGAGAGGGAGAAGGCACCAACACTGTCTCGGGTAGTGGGGATCTACTTCGCGTCCTTGCCTTTGAGCTCGGCGCCGGCCCAGCCCTCGGCGTGCTTCACGATAGTCGTGAAATCGACATCCGCGCCGTCCTGCATCAGCGCGAACTGCCACATGTCGTGGACCGCGTGACCGACCCAGGTCGGCACCCCGTAGAGCGCCGCCTCGTCCAGGAACAGCGCCACGTCCTTGTGCATGAGCCCGGTGGAGAAGCCGGCATCGAACTTTCGCGGCAGGATCCGGTTGGGGAACTTGTCGGTCGTCGCCGTATTGCGCCCCGAACCAGCATTGACCACGTCGAGCATCGTCTCCGGCTCCAGCCCCGCCTTGGCGCCGAGCACCATGGCTTCCGATGTCATCGCCATCGCGGTGGCCGACAGCACGTTGTTGATCAGCTTCATGGTCTGGCCGAGGCCCTGCTTCTCGCCGACGAAGAAGACGTTGCCGATCACATCCAGGACGGGCTTGATCTTCTCGTATTCGGCGCGCGGGCCGGAGACCATGACTGCGACGGTGGCGGCTGCCGCCCCCGCCGTACCACCGCTGACCGGTGAGTCGAGCATGAGCTTGCCCGCATCGTTCAACCCCTTGCCGACGACCGTCGCCATGCCGGATCCGGTGGTCGAGAGATCGATGCAGAGCGTCATCTTCGAGCCGTGGACGAGGCCCGCCTCGCCGATCGCAACCTGGCGCACGACCTCCGGCACCGGCAGGCTCATCAAGACGGTTTCGCACTGGTTCGCGACATCGACCAGATCCTTGGCCGCGGTCGCGCCCTTCTTCACGAAATAATCGACCCGATCGGCCGCCGTATCGAAGACGACCAGATCGTGGCCGGCCTTGACCAGGTTCTCGGCCATCGGCCGTCCCATGTTGCCGAGCCCGACAAAACCGATTGGATCGGCCATGCTCACATCCCCCCTGATATCGTTACCCGCCGCGATTGCCGCATCTTACTCAATTCCCTCCTCGGCGAAGACCTTCTTGGCCGTCCTGTGTGCGTCCACCGAGGCCGGGAAGCCGCAATATATCGCGGCCTGCAGGAACACCTCGCGGATCTCGTCCTTTGTGACGCCGTTCCGCAGCGCGCCGCGCAGATGCATCTCCAGCTCATGCGGGCGGTTGAGCGCGGTCAGGAAGGCGAGGTTGAGCAAGCTCCGCATCTTCCGCGGCATGTGCTCCTCGCGCGTCCACAGCCAGCCCCAGCAGAAGTTGGTCGAGATCTCCTGCAGCGGCAGGGTGAAGTCGTCGGCATTCTTGATCGAGGTCTCGACATAGTCCGCGCCGAGCACGGCCTTGCGCATGGTCAGGCCGTCTTGCGACCACGACTCGGCATTTTGGTCTTCGCTCATTGGATCCTCCTGGGCGTTTGGTGTCTTGTCGCGGACGACTATCCCGCGTTTGCCCAAGCGCCGTCAGCCAGCGCTTTCGCGATAACAGGTATAACGCCGCGGCGTTTTGGCCTTCCGCCCTCGCGCTCTAGACTGGCGAAAAGAACATCTCATGGGAGGCGAGCGATGGCGGATTTTCCCAGCCTCGACTGGATGACCGGCTTCAAGGACAAGGTGAACACCGACAAGGAAATGTCGGTGGTCGGCCACTGGTTCGACACCTCGATCGAGCTCGGCGTCGGCAAGCACCGCGTCGTGCTGCGCGTCGAGGAAGGCAAGATCACCGATATCGTCGAATCCCCCGGCCTCGATGTCCGCTCGAGCTTCGGCCTGCGCGCGCCCGACGAGATCTGGGCGAAGTTCCTGGCGCCGGAGCCCGAGCCGCTCTACCACGATTTCTTCGCCATGCTGATGCGCGTGCCCGAGTTCAATATCGAGGGCGACACGCTGGTGGCGATGCAGAACGCAAGGGCGCTGCACCGGATGATGAACATTATGCGCGAGATGGGGGCGAGCCATGCCTGACTTCGAGCCGATCACCGGACGCTATCTGCCGGTCAGCTACAACGGATCGACGAGCCGCGTCTTCGTCGAGGAGGCGGGCCAGGGCATCCCGCTGCTCTGTCTGCATACGGCCGGCGCCGACAGCCGCCAGTTCCGCCATGTCCTCAACGACCCGGAGATCACCAAGGAGTTCCGGGTCATCGCCTTCGACATGCCGTGGCACGGCCGCTCGAATCCGCCCGAGGACTGGTGGCTCACCCGGTACCGCCTCACCACCGACAGCTACATGGCGATCATCCGCGCGGTCTGGCAGGCGCTCGAGCTCGACCGGCCGGTCGTCATGGGCTGCTCGATGGGCGGCGCCATCGTGCTCAAGGTCGCGGCCGAGTATCAGGACGAGCTGCGCGGCATCGTCGGCCTGGAGAGCGCCGCCTACGCGCCGGGCCGCTACAACGAATACCTCCACCACCCGGCGATCCACGGCGGCGAGCTCTGCGCCAGCTACACCTACGGCCTCTGCGCGCCGACCAGCCCGGAGGAAAGCCGGCGCGAGAACTGGTGGTATTACAGCCAGTCCGGCCCCGGCATCTATCAGGGCGACGTCTACTACTACAGCCTCGACTGGGACGTCCGCGACGACCTGCGCCGCATCGATACCAACAAGTGCAAGGTCTCGCTGCTGACCGGCGAGTTCGACTATTCCTGCACGCCGGAAATGACGCAAGCCGCCGCCAAGGCGATCGCCGGCTCGCGGGTCGAGATCATGAAGGGCATGGGCCACTTCCCGATGATCGAGAACTACCCCGGCTTCCGCCAATACCTGCTCGACGCGCTCAACTACATGGCGGATTGACGTCGCGTCGCAGCGCCATGCCAAATTCCCCTCCCCCCTTGTGGGGGAGGGTTAGGGAGGGGGGAGCGGCCAACGAAGGCACCCCCTTCAGGGGGTGTC
>CAZBRE010000011.1:0-19950 GCA_964494065.1 uncultured Alphaproteobacteria bacterium | reverse complement strand
GCCCCCGCCCCCCCCCCCCGCCCCGCGGGGGGGGGGGGGGCCGCCCCCCCCCCCCCCCCACGGCCAACGAAGGCACCCCCTTCAGGGGGTGTCCGAGGCGGCCGCCAACTTGCATATGAAGCCGCCCACCGGCGGCGTACCCCCCACCCGGCCTCCCCCTCAAGGGGGGAAGGAGAAATGTGGGCAATCCCGTCCGGCAAACGCCCTAATGCGCCCCCAGATAGGCCTTCTGCACGGCTTCGTCCTGAGCGAGCGCCTCGGCCGTGTCGGCGCCGGTGATGCGGCCGTTATCCAGGAGGTAACCGCGGTCGGCGATGGCAAGCCCCTGCCGCGCATTCTGCTCGACCAGCAGGATGCCGACGCCCGTCTCCTTGACCTGCGCCAATGATCTGAAGAGCTCGCCGCAAAGCAGTGGCGACAGGCCGAGCGACGGCTCGTCCAGAAGCAGGATCGCAGGCGCAGACATCATGGCGCGGCCGATCGCCACCATCTGCTGCTCGCCGCCGCTCATCGTGCGCACGAGCTGCTTGCGCCGCTCGGCCAGCCGCGGAAAGAGCGCGAGCACACGCTCCAGGTTCGCCGCCTCGTCGGCCCGTGCGCGCTGCGGGAAGGCGCCCAGCGCCAGGTTCTCGCGGACCGAGAGGTCGGCGAAGACACCGCGGTCCTCGGGCACCAGCGCGATGCCGGCCTCGACGATCTCGTGCGGCGGGCTTGCGGTGATGTCGCGCCCGTCGATCGAGACCGCGCTGCCCGTCGCCGCCGGGGTGAGCCCGGCGACGGCGCGCAGGAAAGTGCTCTTGCCGGCCCCGTTGGCGCCCAGCATGACGACGATTTCCTCGGTCGAGACCGTGACGGAAGCGCCCTCCACCGCCCGGTGCCGGCCGTAGAAGACCGACAGATCCTTTACCTCGAGCATCGCTGCGTCAGGCATCGGCGTCCCCGAGATAGGCCCGGATCACCTCGGCGTCGGCCAGCACCTCCGCCGGCGTGCCTTCGGCGATCCGCTCGCCGCTGCTCATCACGACGCAGCGGTCGCAGAGGCTGCGGATCGCGTCCATCACATGCTCGACGATGAGGATCGTGCGGCCCTCGCCCCGCAGCGCCTCGATGAGCGCGATGCCGGTGCGCAGCTCGGTCGGATTGAGGCCCGCTAGCCATTCGTCGAGCAGCAGCACCTTGGGATCGGCGATCAGCGCGCGGGCCAGCTCGACCCGCTTCTGGTCGATATAGGTCAGGGCCGTCACCGGCGTGCTCTCGACGACCGTGAGTCCGACCCGCGCAATCAGCGCCCGCGCGCGGTCATAGAGATCCTGGCCCCAATGACGGCTGTGACCGAAGACGCCGCCCGCCGCCACGTTCTCCAGCACGCTCAGCGACGGCAGCACGCGCACGATCTGAAATGTCCGCGCCACGCCTTTCCGCGCGATTGCGGCCGGGGCAGCGCCACCGATCTCCTCGCCGTAGAGCTCGATGCGGCCGGCGCTCGGTTTGAGTGCGCCCGAGATCAGATTGATCATCGTGGTCTTGCCCGAGCCGTTCGGCCCGATCAGCCCCAGCATCTCGTTCCGGGCCAACTCGAAGGACATCGAGCGCACGGCGGTCAAGCCGCTGAAATTCTTCGTGAGGTCGCGGACGGCGAGCGCCGCCGCGCCGTTTGGGCCATTCGCGCCGGTCGCGCCACTAGCCATCGGCGCGCGCCTTCAGCCGCACCGCCTTTTCCAGCACGCCCACCACCCCGTTCGGAATCAGATAGACGATCAGCAGGAAGGCCGCGCCCAGCAGCAATGTGGTCTGGTTCGGAAAGTTTGCGGAAATCACGTCGGACAGGATTGTGAACGGGATGACGCCGACGAGCGGTCCCCACAGCCGGTGTGCGCCGCCCAGCAGCGCCATGATCACGACCTGGAACGAGAGCATCGCCCCGAAGGCGAGGGTCGGCTCGATGAAGGTCCAGCGCGGTGCCAGGATCGCGCCGGTGATCGAGGCGACGGTGCCGGAAACCACGAAGAGCACGACCTTGGCGCGCGCCGTGTTGATGCCGCTATGGACCGCGACGACCTCGTCGTTGCCGATGATGCGGAGCGCGAAGCCGAGCCGCGAACGCCCGATCCGCCAGCCGATCAGATAGACGAGCCCGGCCAGTACCAGGAGCTGCCAGTAGATCATCGGCTCGGTGATGCCGGTCAGCACATAGAGCCCGCTGCTGGTGCCGAGCGTCGTCTGCACCCAGGCGACGAGTTGGCGGACAAGCTCGGCAAGGCCCAGAGTGAAGATCACGAAATAAACGCCCGACAGACGCAGCGTCGCCAGGCCGATGATCGCCGAAAGCACGGCACCGACCACGGCCGCGACGAGGACCAGCACCGGAAACGGCAGAAAGCCTATGCCGGCGCCGACGACATACATCCCGATCCCGTAGAACGCCGCGGTGGCCAGCGAGATGTAATGCGTCGGGCCCGAGAACAGCGCCCAGGAGGTCGCCAGCACCGTGTACATCGCGATCGAGATGCCGATCGCGAGCCAGTAGCCCGTATCGACCAGCGGCAGCAGGGCGACCAGCCCCAGCGCCGCGGCAGCGAGAACGAGGGTCCGCCGTTCGCGCGCGTTCACGTCGCGCGCCTTCCGAACAATCCCTGGGGCCGGATCAGCAGGATGAGGATGAAGAGGAGATAGGCCGCGGCCAGGGTCAGGCCCGGGTCGATCAGGCTCGCCACCGCGGTCTCGGCGAGGCCCAGAATGAACGCCGCAAGGATAGTGCCGCGGATATCGCTCACGCCGCCCAGGATCACGATGATCAGCGCCTTCATCGTGAACAGCACGCCGAGCGAGGCGTCCATCGTCAGGAAGGCGCTGATCATCGCCCCGCCCGCCGCCGTGACCGCCCCGCCCAGCGCGAAGGCCAACGCCGAGGCACGCGACACGTTGATCCCGACGAGCCCCGCCGCCGACGGGTTGACCGCGACCGCGCGCAGGCTGAGACCCAGCCGCGTCCGGTTCAACCACACCGCAAGCACGAGGCACAGCGCGGCCGAGGCAAGGAAGGCGGCGATACGGTTCAACCCGTAGCGTTCGCCGAGGATTTCCACCGGCTCTGCGAGATAGAGGTATTCGAATGTCCGGCCACCGAAGAACGCCAGCATCAGGCCCACCAGGATGAAGCTCATCCCGAAGGTCGCCAGGATGGCATCGACCTCGAGCTGGCCATGGCTCTTGGCGCGCTTGACGAGCGGCTGCAGCAGCACCCGATAGATCGCCCAGTTGACGGCGAAGGCGAGCGGCACCACGAAGAGGATCGAGAGAAATGGGCTGAGCTTGGTGCCGGTGTAGAACCAGAAGGCCCCGAAGGCCCCCGCCACCAGCATCTCGCCGTTGGCGAGGTTCATGATCCGGGCGACGCCGTATTGCAGCTGCAGGCCCAGCGCCATCAAGGCATAGGTGCCGCCCAGCAGCAGTCCGAAGACGATGATGTCCATGGCGCGCGGAGGCCTGAAATGGCTGCGCCGCCCGGGGCGGAACCGGGTTCCACCGCCGGGCGGCGCGCGTGGCCGTCTACCAGTTGGGCTTCAGCTTCACCGGCTTGGCGCCCGGGCGTCCGGTCGAGGCGACGCCGTAGTATGTGCCGCCCTGCCACTGGCCCACGGTCCAGAACTTGGTGTTGTTCTGGTTCTCGAACTTCATCGGGCCGACCACCGTATCGAAGGTATGGCTCTTGATATAGGCGACGACCGCCTTGCGGTCGGTCGAGCCGACGCCCTCGATCGCCTGTTGCAGGATCTGCAGCGAGGCGTACATCACCGGGCTCGCCCAGCTATCGGGCGCCTGGCCCGTCACCTTCTTGTGCGCGGCGATATAGGCCTTCATCGCCGGCGTATCGGGATTGATCCCGCCGGCGCCGAGAATGCCCTCGGCCGCCTTGCCGAACTTGCCGCCGAAGGCCGGAAAGGCCGTGGCCACGGCGGTGTAGAAGGCCTTGGTGTTGAGACCCGCAATCTTGGCCTGCTCGGTCAGCCCGAACGTGTCGGGCGGATAGGACCAGGCGACGAAGGCGTCGGGCTTCGCGGCCTTCGCGCCCTTCACGACCGGCGAGAGATCCTGGGTGCCGAGCGGATAGGACTTGTCGTAGACGATCTTGAAACCGGCCTTCTTGAACACCGGCCGCGCCGCATTGGCGAGCTCGATCCCGAAGGCGTCGGCGACGTTGACCATGGCGATCCGGCTGCCGATCTTGCCGTCGGCACGCATCTTCTTGAGGATGTCGACCACCGCATTCGTGAAGTTCGTGGTGTCGCCGAGCGCAAAGAAGATGTTGGGATAGCGCTTGGTCAGCGCCGGGATCTTGTCGGTGATCGCCGTCGAGGTGATCTGCGGATAGCCGTATTTGGCGAAGATCGGCGCCACGGCGAGGTTGAAGCCGGTGCCGTAGGGCGCCAGCACGAAGTCCGCCTTGTCCTGGGTCGCCAGGCGTTGCACCGCCTTGATGGTCTCGCCCGGATTGGTCCGGTCGTCATATTCGATCAGCTTGATCTTGGCCCGGCCGCTCTTCAGCTTGAGCCCGCCGGCGGCATTGACCTGCGATACCCACAATTTGATGTTCGGCCAGTGGGTGACGGCCGATCCGGCGGCCAGCGGGCCGGTCTTCGGCGCCACCGCGCCGATCCTGACCTCGGCCGCGCTCGTCGGGCCGACGCCCAACAGACCGGCCGCCATCGAAAGCGCGGCAATTCCAAGTATTGTGCGTTGCAACATGTTCATCCTCCCCGGAACCTATTGATTTGCTTGTTGGCCCTTGCCGTGTTTCGCGCGGGCATGGCTCTTTTCGGCGCGCATTATGCCCATGGCCGGCGCTGTTCTGTCTACCCGAATTGCCCCGACGGGCGATCACATCCGCGCGCGGAGCGAGTAATGCACGGCCGAATTGGGGTCCAGAATTGACCCGAAAAGCTTGAATTTATGCGGGATCGACGTTCATCAGCGGCACGGTGTTGAACTTGGCCGGCTTCAGGATGGTGGACTCCATCGTCTGCATCAGCGGCCGCACCCGGCCGGCGAAATCGAGGAATTCTGGCATCGCCTCGAGCTTGGCCCGCCGTTCCTCGCGGTCGGCCTGGCTCTCATAGGCCCAGTAGTGCACGACCTTATTGATCGTGCCGACATCGGTATAAAAATAGCCGACCAGGTTGCCGAGCGTCGGCTTCAACACCGGCAGCCCGTATTCCTCCACGATGGCCAGAAAGTCGTGCACCTTGCCGGGATGCAGCGTGTAGGTCCGTTGTTCGAGGATCATGCGCCTGTCCTTCCTTTCGTCACGGGATCAGCACCGAGGAGCCGGTCGTTGCCCGGCTTTCGAGCGCCCGGTGCGCCTCGACCGCATCGGCTAGCGGCCAGCTCTGGTTGACCTCGATCTTGAGCGCGCCGTCGGCCACCAGCGCGAAGAGCTCGTTCGCGCGCTCCAGCATCTCCACCCGCGTCGCCGTGTAGTCGGCGAGGCCGGCGCTGGTCACGTAGAGCGAGCCCATGAGGTTGAGCTGGAAGAGATCGAAGGGCGGGATCGGCCCCGACGCCGTGCCGAACGAGACCATCATGCCCCGTCGGCGGATGCATTTGAGCGAGGTCTCGAACGTGTCCTTGCCGACCGAATCGTAGACCGCGTCGACGCCCACGCCGCCGGTGATGTCCTTCACCCGTTCCAGCGGATCTTCCCTGGTATAGACCACCGGATGGGTGCAGCCATGCGCGGCCGCCTCGGCGGCCTTCTCGTCGGAGCTCACGGTGCCGATGATGGTCACGCCCTTCTGGCTCAGGAGCTGGCAGAGGATCGTGCCGACGCCGCCCGCGGCCGCCTGTACCAGCACCGTCTCGCCCGCCTTCGCGGGATAGGAGCTGCGCGCGAGGTAATGCGCCGTCAGGCCTTTCAGCATCATCGCCGCGGCCGTCCGGTCGTCGATCGCCTCGGGCAGCCCGATCAGATTGCGCGGCGGCATGATCCGGTATTCGGCGTCCGCCCCGGGCGGGCCGACGCCGTAAGCCACCCGTTCGCCGACCGAAACCTCGGTCACGCCGTCGCCGACCGCCTCGACGACGCCCGCCGCCTCGTTGCCCAATATGACCGGCAGATCGGCCGGATAGTCGCCCTTGCGGTACTTGGTATCGATGAAGTTGACGCCGATCGCGGTGTGCCGGACCAGCACTTCGCCCGGCCCCGGCGTGCCGATATCGACGTCCTCGTAGCGCAGGACCTCCGGCCCGCCGGTCTCATGAATGCGGATCGCTTTCATGGCAGGTAGCTGCCTCCGTTGACATGGATGACTTGCCCGGTGATGTAGCGCCCGGTCGGCCCGCACAGATGGCGCACCATGCCGGCGACCTCCTCCGGACGGCCTTGGCGGCCGGCGAGGGTGTCGGGCAGCGGCGGCAGCTTGCCGGCGCTCGCGGGCCGCTCGGTATCGATGTGCCCCGGCACGACGCAGTTGACGGTGATGCCGTGCTCGGCCAGCTCGACGGCCAAAGCCCGCGTCAGCCCCACGACGCCGGCCTTGGCGGTGACCGCATGGGCGCGCGCCTTGGCGCCGACATGCGCGGTCAGCCCGCCCAAATTGACGATGGTGCCCCAATCGCTGGCGATCAGATGCGGCAGCGCCGCGTGCGCGCAGTTGAACGGCCCGTCGAGCGAGACCGCCATCACCGCGCGCCACTCCTCCAGCGTCATCTCGGCGAAAGGTACGAGCCGGCGGATCGAGGCGTTGTTGACCAGAATATCCAGCCGGCCGAAGCGATCGATGGTCCGGTTCACCATACTCTCGACCGCGGCCGGATCGCTGATATCCGCAAGGCAGGCAAAGCCCTGCCCGCCGGCCGCATCGACCTCGGCCGCGACCGCTTGCGCTTCGGCCTGCGCGGAGAGCGCGTTGACCACCACGGACGCCCCGTCGGCGGCGAGCGCCAACGCGATGGCCCGGCCGATGTTGCGCGCCGCCCCGGTCACCAACGCGACCTTGCCGGCGAGCGGCTTCGTTGCATCGTCACTCATTCAATCGCTCTCATCCAACAACTCTCATCTCTTCGCCCACGTGAAGGAAAGCGGCCCGAAAGAAATGGGGAAGCGGATGGCTGGCCACCCGCTTCCCCGCTCATTAGGACATCAGATCCTGATCTGCGGACCTACCGCTTCACCCAGATCGGCTTGGCGGTTGCCGCGCTCTCCGGATAAATCGTCTGCGGCTTGCCGTTCTGCCACTGGACGATCACCAGCGGGGCACCGGCACGACGGCCGTTCTTCTCGAAACGCAGCCGCCCGCCCGGATAGTAGGCAGCCGGGCCGTCGGTCACGTCCATCGTGCGGATGGCTTCGGCCACCGCGACGCGGTCGGCCTTGCCGGCCTTCTCCAGCGCGTACTTGAAGATCATCATGTCGCCATAGGTGCTGACGCTGTCCTGGGTCAGCCATGGCTCTCCGGTGCGCTTGGAGAAACGCTCGATGAGCTTTTCCTGGCCCTTGATGCCCCAGTTGGCGGTGACGATCATCATGCCGTTCAACAGCGTCGGATCGGCGATCACCTTCAGCAGCTCGGGTACCGCCATGTGGGCGCCGTTGGCGACCAGCGGAATACGGCCGCGGCCGAGCCCGAACTCTGCCAGCTTCTCAACCAGCAGCTTGTCGTCGGGTACGTTCGAGGCCAGCAGGAACAGGAGCTGCGGGCGTGCCGAACGCACCTTCTGGATGATCGGCGAAGCGTCGGAGAGCGGCGGCGTGAAGGTCTGGTCGACGACCAGCTTCAGACCCGCCTTCTTCAGCGCGCCACCGCGCAGGGCCTTGGCGTAGCTGACCGGCGCCGCCGTGTTGTCCATGACGATGCCGGCCGTCTTCGGCGCCTTGCCCGTGTACTTCTTCATGAGCGCCACGATCGTCGGCAGCGAGCCGCGCGATTGGGTGCCGCCCGTGGGCGAGGTCTGGAAGACGTAGCGGAAGCCGCGCTCGGTGATCTTGTCCGAATAGGACAAGGTGAGCCACGGCAGCTTCGCCCGCTCGGTCAACTCGGTCACGGCCAGCGTGAACGAGCTCAGCCACGACCCCGTGCCGCCGACCGCGTCGGGATGGCGCGACAGCACGAGCTGGGCCGCCTGCTTGGCCTTCTCGGCGTTGTCGCCGGCGTCGGCGACGATCAGCTTGAACTTGGCCCCGCCGAGCGCCTTGACGCCGCCCGCCTTGTTGATGTCGTCGATCGCCATATCGGCGCCGAGCTTCATCAACTGGCCCTGGCGCGCCCACGGACCTGACATCGGCGCGATCAGAACGATCTTGACCTCTTTCATCTCGGCCGCCGCCTGACCGGCCGCCATCATCAGCGGCGCAGCCACCACGGCCGCCAGCGTCGCGAGCGATGCGCGGCGCGATATTCCATGCACTTTTTCGAACTTTGACATAGCCGTTACCTCCTTCGGTCTATTCGTTACCTGGTTGTTTTTATTGCCTTCTTATTGTCGTCTAGCCTGTTCTCTCCTTGGTCTTCCAGTCCGGCCTAGCGCCGGTTTCTGCGCCCTACATGCCGAGATAGGCGGCTTTCACCCGGTCATCGGCCATCAGGCTGTCATGCGTTCCCTCCATCACCACGCGGCCGGTCTCCAGCACATAGCCGCGGTCGCAGGATTCGAGCGCTTCGGCGACGCGCTGCTCGACCAGCAGGATCGTCACCTTGTCCTCGCGGTGGATTTCTTCGATGCGCTCGAAGATCGAATCGGCCACCGTGGGGGCCAGACCCATCGACGGCTCGTCGAGCAACAGAAGCCGCGGCGAGGAGGCAAGGCCGCGCCCGATGGCGAGCATCTGCTGCTCGCCGCCGGACAGCGTTCCGGCAAGCTGGCCCTGGCGCTCGGCGAGCACCGGAAACAGCGTGTAGATACGGTCGAGCCTGGCAGCCCAGGTCTCGCGGTTCGCATCCGAATAGCTGCCCATTTCGAGGTTCTCGATCACGGTGAGCCGCGAGAAGACCTGCCGGCCTTCGGGCACGTGTGCGATGCCGAGATGGGCGCGCTGGGCCGGCTTGACGGCGAGCAGATCCTTGCCCTCGAAGGTCACTGCGCCGCTCATCGCCGGAACCGTGCCCGAGATCGTCTTGAAGAGCGTCGTCTTGCCCGCGCCGTTCGGGCCGACGATGGCCACGAACTCGCCCTCCTGCACCTCCAGCGAGGCGCCGTTCAAGGCCTTGATGCCGCCGTAAGCGACGTTGAGAGCGTCAACTTGCAGCACGTTCCATCCACTTCTTGCCGAGATAGGCCTCGATCACCGCCGGGTCCTTGACCACGTCGTCGGGCCGGCCCGTCGCGATGACCGCGCCGTGGTCGAGCACGACGAACTGGTCGGCGAGACGCACCATCGCCTGCATCGTGTGCTCGATGATGACGATGGTGATGCCGGTCTCGCGCAGGCGGCGCACCACGTCGAGCAGGCGTTCGATCTCGATCGCGCCCAAGCCCGCCAAGGTCTCGTCGAGCATCAGCATCTTCGGCTTCGATGCGACCGCGCGGGCGAGCTCCATGAGGCGGAACTGCTCGTTGGTGAGGCCGCTGGCGAGCGCCCCCGCCATGTCGGCCAAGCCCACCTGCACCAGCGCATCATAGGCATGGGCGCGGGCCGCGTCGTCGTCCTTGGCGCCGGCGAAGGCGCCGACCACGACATTCTCCAGGATCGACATGCGCGGAAAGGCGCGCACGACCTGGAAGGTCCGGCCAACGCCGCGCGCGCAGACCTGGTGCGGCTTCATGCCGACCAGGCTCTCGCCCTGAAACCGGATCTCGCCGCCATTGGGGGGCATGAAGCCGTTGAGGACGTTGAAGAGCGTCGTCTTGCCCGCGCCGTTCGGCCCGATAATTCCCAGGATGTCGCCCTCGGTCACGCTCAACGTCACGTTGTCGAGGGCACGCAAGCCGCCGAACTGCTTTGAGATGCCGGCCACTTCGAGCATCGTGCCGCCACCGCCGGACGCGGGCTCGACGCGGCGCATCGAGGAGAGCTGCTCGACCTTGCCCGGATCGCTCGCGCTCGCCGCGGCCACGGGCGGCGCCATCCCCTCGCCGCCCGGTCGTTTATACCAGCCGCGCTCGATCAGCCAGTCGCGCAGATTCCAGAAGATGCCGTCGGGTGCCGCCAGGATCACGAAGATGATGGCCGCGCCATACGCCACCCCGTCGATGCCGGGCAGCACGGCGCCGTATTCGGCGCGCAGGGTTTCGGAAAGCGGGATCAGGATCGCCGCACCGATGATCGGCCCCCACAAAGTCCCGACCCCGCCGAACAGCACCACCACCAGCGCCAGCGCCGAGGTCAGCACGCCGAAGACGGTGTTCGGCGTCACCACCAGCAAGACGACCGCATAGAGCCCGCCGACGGTCGAGCCGATGGCGCCGCTGACCATGATCGCCCGCATCTTCCAGAGCCAGGTGTTGATGCCCGCCGCCTCGGCGGCCGGCTCGTTCTGCTTGATCGCGAGCAGCGAGAGGCCGAAGCGGCTCTGCTCGATCCGCAACGAGACGATCATGCCGATCACCAGCAAGGCCAGCGCCAGCACGCCGTAGATCCGGTTGTCGGTGAACTGCGCGAAGGCGAGCGACGCGTCATCGCGTTTGGGCAGGGCCACCTCCTGGTAGCCGGCCCATTCGAAGATGTAGAGGAGCGCCAACGGGTAGGCGAGCATCGCCAACGCGAAATAGTGCCCGCGCAGGCGGAAGGTCGGAACGCCGATGAGAACCGCCGCGAGCACACCGCCCACGGTCGCGACCGGAATGCCGATCCACGGCGTGATGCCCAGCTCGACGAACAGCAGCGCAACCGTGTAGGCCCCGAGCCCGAAGAACGAGGCATGGCCGAACGAGATCATGCCGCTGTAGCCGCTGAGCACGTTCCACGACACGCCCATCGCCGCCCAGATCGCCACCAGCGTGATCATGGACTGGTAGTAGGAGCCCTGAACCCCGAAGAGCGCGCCCAGATAAACCACCGCCAAAAGGCCGATGATCACGAGCGCCCGGCGCGTGCGGCGAGGATCCCCCCACATGGCGCTCAGGCCCTTTCCGAGGTACGGCCGAACAACCCCTGCGGCCGGAACATCATGATGAGGATGAACACCGCGAAGATCGCCGTGTTCTGAAGCTGGTGCGGCAGGAAGAGTGTCGACATCTGCTGCACCAGGCCGATCACCATGCCGCCCATGAAGGCGCCCATGGTGCTGCCGAGCCCGCCGAGCACGACGCCGGCATACATGATCACCACGAACTCGATCCCGACATAGGGCTGGAAGGAGATCGTGCTGGCGACGAGCCCGCCGGCGATCGCCGTGATCGCGGTGCCGATACCGAAGGCGATGCGGTGCGCGCGGTCGACGTCGATGCCCATATAGATCGCCGCCTCGGGATTGTCGGCGGCGGCGCGTAGTGATTTGCCGAGCCGCGCCCGGCGCATGAACATGAAGAGACCGAGCGCAACCGCGATGGCGAGAACGCAGGCGATGCCGCGTGCCTGGTTGAACAGCACCGGCATGCCGTCGGTCATGAAGGGACCGAGCTCCCACGCCCTGATCGAGAGCGGCGTGCGGATCGAGACGGGCGTCGAGCCGAACAGGAGCAGGCCGCCGTTCTGCAGCACAAGCGCTACGCCGAGCGTCAGGATGAGCTGCGCGTAGTGGCCCTCGGCCTCGGCCGAGACCACGCGTATGCCGGTGACCCGCGAAACCAGGAACTTGTGCAGATAGAAGCCGAAGACGAACAGGATGGGCCCGGCCAGGATGGCGCCGACGAACGGCCCGACATAGGGACCCAGGAAGGCCAGCACGCCGAACCCGGTCACCAGGTAGAAGGCGGCGTACATGCCCAGCATCATGAAGTCGCCCTGGGCGAAATTGATCACCCGCATGATGCCGAAGATGAAGCTGAGGCCGAGACACATGAGGCCGTAAATGCCGCCCACCATGATCCCGACCGCGAGGGCCTGGAGGAAGTTCTCGATGAAGATCTGTGTGGCGCTCATGCCGCCGCGCCACGGGCCGGGGCCGGCCGCAAAACACAGCGGCAATCCCCGCCGCTCCGCCTGTCCCCGGGACTCGTAACCGGGCAAGAACCGCGATGGCCCATCAGGCCTGCGGTCGGACCAAACGGCCCCGTGCGCGCCTGGTGCCGCACTGCCATTCCCTCCCGATTATTGTTATTTTTCTTGTTTCTATTATCACCGCACCGTGCCGTGAAGCATCCGGTAACCGGTGACTCTGTCAACCGAAACGCTAGCATATCAGTTATGCCCGCGGGTCCGCTTGGCGGCGCGTGCTGGCCGCGTGCTACGCTGGCCCGACTGGGCCAATAAGACACTGCTCGCGATGGGCGAAGGTGGGGACCGATGTGCGATACGCCGTTTGAAAAGCTCAAGGACTGGATCGGCTGGATCGAGGTCCCGGCGCCTGAGCCTTTCACCGCGACAGGCCCCTGGATCGACATATCCTTCCGGTTGAATGCGGCGCGCAGCCGCTCTCCCGGGTTTCCCGAGCCGCGTTTCGAGAAGCTGATGACCATCCCGGAACATCCGGCCAATCTGACCGAGCTGCAGATGGTCGCCCATTTCGGCACCCATCTCGACGCGCCGCTCCATTTCATCACCGAGGGCCCGGCGATGGATGCCGTGCCGCTCGACCGGCTCTACGGCCAGGGCGTCGTGCTCAAGGTCGAGGCCGGCGACGACATGCTGATCACGGCGGATCATCTAGCGAAGGCCTCGCCCGCCGTCGAGCCCGGCGACATCGTCATCATCGACACCGGCTGGACCGGCCACATGGACAGCGACCGTTATTTCGACCACCCCTCGCTGACCCACGACGCGGCCGAATGGCTGGTCGACAAGCGGGCGAAGATGGTCGCGGTCGATCTGCTGACGCCCGACATGCCCTCGATCAAGCGCCCCGAAGGCTTCACCTGGCCGGTGCATCACGAGCTGCTCGGCAAAGGCGTGCTGATCGCCGAGCTGGTCTGCGTCGCGCCCGAGCTCTCCGGCCGCCGCATCGAGGCGATGTTCGTCGGCCTCAACATCGAGGGCTCCGACGGCGCGCCGGTGCGCGCGCTCGCCCGCGCCGCCGACTGACCGCCAATCCCCGCCAAGGCCGGCTTACTCGGCGGCGGCACTTACATTGATGCCGAGCTCGTCGATCACCTCGCGCGCCAGGCGGAAGCCCTCGACCCCGGCCGGCCCGCCGCAATAGACGGTGATCTGGATCAGCGTCTCCTTCAGCTCCTCGATGGTCACGCCGTTGGTAAAGGCGCCGCGCAGATGGAGCTTGAACTCGTGCGGCCGGTTGAGGGCGGCGAGCATGCAGAGATTGTTGAGGCTGCGCTGCTTGCGGCTCAAGCCCGGCCGGGCCCAGACACCGCCCCAGCCATAGGCGGTGATGAATTCCTGAAACTCGCGATTGAAGTCGTCGGCCTGCGAGAGCGACTTCTCCACATACTCCTCGCCCAGGACCTCTTTGCGGACCTTCAAGCCCGCCTCGTACAGCTCGGTGTCTTTCATCGCCTCCCTCCATTTTTTCCGTCCCGACGTTGGGCGCACTCTGCACCGCGCCCGGGCAGGCCGGGAGGCAATATCAGTTATTCTGGGCAGTGTCCCAACGCCGTGCACCGTTGACGGCGGTATCGGCATCGATGCTCTGACGGCATCGCAGGAATGCGATCGGTTCCATTGCCTGGCAAAAAATTTACGCTAGAGTAAAAACATAAATCAAACCTTGGAGGCAGCGATGGACGGCATTCCCCAGAACATGACGCCGGAGTTCCGCGACATGGCAGTGCGCCTGATGACGCGCCAGCTCTATGCCGAGTCGGCGACCTGCGAGCTGTTCGGCCATGCCATCGCGCTCGCCCCCACCTGGCAGGACGCGGTCCAGCAGGCGCGCTTCGCCAAGGAAGAGGCCGAGCATGTCGAATATGTCGCACGAGTGCTGGAGGCGCTCGGCGCCGACGTGAACGCGCTGCTTGAAAAACGCGGCCCCGCCACGGCCTTCTTCGGCCTCGACGAGGACGGGCTCAAATCCTGGACCGGGGTGATCGCCTTCAACCTCTACGGCGACCGCGCCGGTTCGCACCAGATCCGCGCCTATCTCGACAATGCGCTGCCCGCCTGGGGCCAGTCGCAGCGCCAGGTGCTGGCCGATGAGGCGCAGCACCAGGGCTACGGCGACCGCGAGGCCGTGCGGGTCTGTCGGGACCCCGAGCAGCGCGCGCAGATGCAGCACATCATCGACGCCTCGATGCCGATTACCGTCAAGCGCGCCTTCGGCCGTCTCGAAAGCGACGAGAACAAATATTGCCTGGAGGTCGGCCTCAAGGTGAAGGGGCTCGACACCGCGCAGGTTCAATACAACTACTTCAAGTCGGTGAAGCCGGTGATGGAGGAAGCCGGTCTACGCTTCCCCGATTTCGCCGCCAACGGCGTCGAGCTCGCCGAGCCCGTCCGCGAGGCCTTCGCGCTACATTAGGCGGCAGGCAGGCTCGGCACCAGCCCGGCCGGCACGAAGCTGTTCAGCGCGCCCGAGGCGACCAGCGCCGCGATCGCCGCCATGTCAGGCGCCATGAAGCGGTCGTGCTCCAGGCGCGGCACCAGCGCGCGGATCTCCGAGAGCAGCGCCATCATCGTTTTCGATGATTGCGTCGGCGCGTGGAACTCGATCCCCTGCGCCGCCGCCAACAGCTCGATGCCGAGAATCGCAGCCGTGTTCTCCGCCATGTCGCTCAGGCGCCGCGCCGCATAGGTCGCCATCGAGACGTGATCTTCCTGGTTGGCCGAGGTCGGCAGGCTGTCGACGCTGGCAGGATGAGCAAGGCTCTTGTTCTCCGAAGCGAGCGCCGCTGCCGTCACATGCGCCATCATGAAGCCCGAATTGATCCCGCCCTCCTCGATCAGGAAGGGCGGCAGGCCGGAAAAGTTGGTGTCGACCAGCAGCGCCACGCGGCGTTCCGCCAGCGCACCGATCTCCGCGATGGCCAGCGCCAGCACGTCGGCCGCCATCGCCACCGGCTCGGCATGGAAGTTGCCGCCCGGCAGCACGTCGCCGTCGGCCGGGAAGACGAGCGGATTGTCGGAGACCGCGTTGGCCTCGCGCACGAATACGTCCGCCGCGAAGCGGATATGGTCGAGGCAGGCCCCCATCACCTGCGGCTGACAGCGCAGCGAATAGGGGTCCTGCACCCGGTCGCAGTCGAGATGGGAGTCGCGGATGGCGCTCCCGTCCAGCAGTGCGCGGTAGACCTTGGCGACGTCAGTCTGCCCCGGCTGGCCGCGCACCTCCTGGATGCGGGCATCGAAGGGCACGGTCGATCCCATTGCGGCATCGAGCGAGAGCGAGCCTGCGAGCAGGCCGGCATTGAGGAGATCCTCCGCCTCGAAGAGCCCCGCGAGCGCCAACGCGGCCGAGACCTGTGTGCCGTTGAGAAGCGCCAGCCCCTCCTTCGGTCCCAGGACGAGCGGCTTCAACCCCGCATTCTTAAGCGCCGCCGCACCCGGCATGGTCTTGCCGCCAAACTTCGCCTTCCCCTCGCCGATCAGCACGGCGGCGAGATGCGCGAGCGGGGCCAGGTCGCCCGACGCGCCGACCGAGCCCTTGCTCGGGATGCAGGGCAAGAGATCGCGCTCGAGAAACGCCAGCAGCGTCTCGACCACCGCCCAGCTCACCCCCGAATGGCCGCGCGCCAGCGACGCCGCCTTGACCGTCAGGACCAGCCTCACGATCCCGTCCTCCAGGAGCGGCCCCATGCCGACGCTGTGCGACATCACGAGATTGCGCTGCAGCGCGGCGAGCTGCGCCTTGGGCACGATCACCGAGGCAAGCTTGCCGAATCCGGTATTGACGCCGTAGACGGTGCGGCCCTCCTCGACGATCTTGAGCACCGCCTGGTGGCCCGTCTCGACCTGCGCCCGCGCCTCGTCGACCAGCGAAACGCCGGCGCCGTCGCGCAGAATGCGCCGCAGCTGGTTCAGCTCGATCGCGCCCGGCGTCAACCGGATCGTCTCCTGCGCTGCCATTTGGCCGGCCTCCTTGAGATCTGTCGTGGCGGCTCGCTTAGAGCTGCGCCACGAGCCGCGTCACTACCTGCCGATAGTCCTCTGCGATCCGCTCCTCGCCATCGTGCCGACCGCCGCGCACGACCCAGTTTCCACCCACCATCACGTCGCGCACCACGCCGGCATTGCCGGAAAACACATAAACATCAAGCGCGTGCGCGGGCCCAACCCCCGCGAGGATCGGATGCGCGGCGTCGAGTACGACGAGGTCGGCGCGCCTGCCCGGCGCGAGCGATCCGATCGGCCGCCCGCAGGCCTGCGCGCCGCCCGCGAGCGCCACCTCGTAGAGCACGCGGCCGGTCGAGGTGCCCGCCGCGCCGGCGACGTTCCGTTCGCCCGTCATCAGCCGCTGGCCGTATTCGAGCCAGCGCAGCTCTTCGACGGGGCTTATCGAAACATTGCTGTCGGAGCCGATGCCGAGCCGCCCGCCCTTGTCGAGAAAAGCCCGCAGCGAAAACAGCCCGTCGCCGAGATTGGCTTCGGTCGTCGGACAGAGCCCGGCCACCGCCCCGCTCTTGGCCAAGCCGGCAACCTCGCCCTCCTCCATATGCGTGGCATGGACGAGACACCAGCGCGCATCGACGTCCGCATTCTCGAGCAGCCATTCGACGGGGCGCTTGCCGCTCCAGGAGAGACAGTCCTCGACCTCGCGGCGCTGCTCGGCGGCATGGATATGGATCGGTGCCGCGTCATCGATTTCATCGATACGCGCGAGCGCGGCCTGCAGGAGATCGGGTGGGACGGCGCGCAAACTGTGGAGCGCCAGACCCGCTCGGGTCTGCGGATCATCCGACGCCATGGCGGCCACCGCGTCGATGATCGCGAAAAGCCCGTCGATATCGTTCAGGAAACGCCGCTGGCTGCCGCCCGGCGCCTTGCCGCCGAAACCGCCCGCCGCATAAAGCGCCGGCAGATGCGTCAAGCCGATCCCCGCCGCCTGCGCCGCTGCGAACACCGCCTTCGACATCGCTGCGCGGTCGTCATATGGCGCGCCGTCGGGCGCGTGATGGACATAGTGGAACTCGGCGACAGCGGTGTAGCCCGCCTTCAGCATCTCGAGGTAGAGCTGTGCGGCAATCGCTTCCAGATCGTCGGGCGTCACCATCGCCACGAACCGGTACATCGTCTCGCGCCAGGTCCAGAAGCTGTCGCTTTCCGATCCGCGATGTTCGGCCAGCCCCGCCATCGCCCGCTGGAAGGCGTGCGAATGCAGGTTCGCCATGCCGGGGATCGCGAAGCCGTCCACGGTTTCGACATCCGCACCGTCCGGCGCGGCATCGGCGACCTCGGCGATCGCCCCGGCCTCGTCGACCTTGAGCCAGCCGGGCGAGCGCCAGCCGTCGGGCGTCAGAAGATGTTCGAACCGGAGCCAGGCCTGCATGCCAAGATCAACCCGCGAAGCGGGCGCGCGCCCAGTTGCAAGCGGCCGCGACCGCCGCGCGCAGCACCGGCTTCACCCGGGCCGCGACCTCGGGCAGCAAATCGAAGGGCGGATCCTGGTTCATATAGGTGCGCTGCGAGAGCTCGAGCTGCACGGCGTGGCGGTTCTCCGCCGGCCGGCCGTAGGTCCGGGTAATGTAGCCGCCCTTGAAGCGGCCGTTGAGTGCGGTCGTGTAGCCCTCCGCCCCCGCCAGCACGTCGTGCACACGCGTTTCGAGCTCCTTCGACGCCGCCGCACCGCCCGAGGTGCCGAGATTGAAATCGGGCAGCGTGCCCTCGAAGAGCCGCGGCACCTGAGCGCGGATCGAATGCGCGTCGTAGAGCACCGCGCCGCCGAACCGCGCGCAGAGATCGTCGAGCGTCTCGGCGATCTTGTCGTGATAGGGCTGCCAATAGTGCTCGATCCTGTGCGCCTGCTCGTCGGCATCGGGCTCGGCGCCGTGCAGATAAAGCGGCTCGCCGTCGAAGCTGAGCGCCGGCACGATCCCGGTATTCACAGCACCCGGATAGAGCGCCGTGTCCGCCGGGTCGCGATTCAGATCGACGACGTAGCGCGAATAGCGCGCGGCCAGCACGTTCGCCCCCAGCTCGCCCGCAAAATCGTAGAGCGCGCGCACATGCCAGTCGGCATCGGTATTGGCGCGGCCGAGATCGGTCATCCGTCCGGCGATATCCTCGGGGATCTCGCGCCCATCATGTGGCACGCTTAGCAGCACCGGCAACTCGCCGGGGGTGAAATCATAGGCTGTCATTGACCGTCATCGACGCCGTTACCTGCTTGCGCGGCCCGGCCGCGCATCCCCCACACTATAGGCGCGCTCACTCCCCGCCGACCATGGGCAGATCGAGGTGGTTCTCCCGCGCGCAGGCGATGGCATCCTCGTAGCCCGCATCGGCGTGGCGCATCACGCCCGTGGCTGGATCGTTCCACAGCACGCGCCCGACGCGCTCGGCCGCCTCTTGCGTTCCGTCGCAGACGATCACCATCCCGGCATGTTGCGAATAGCCGATACCCACGCCGCCACCGTGATGGAAGCTGACCCAGGTCGCCCCCGACGCCGTGTTCAGGAGCGCGTTCAGGAGCGGCCAGTCGGAGACGGCGTCCGAGCCGTCGCGCATCCCCTCGGTCTCGCGGTTGGGGCTGGCCACCGAGCCCGAGTCCAGATGATCGCGGCCGATCACGACCGGCGCGGAAAGCTCGCCCGAGGCCACCATCTCGTTGAAGGCAAGGCCGAGCTTGTCGCGCTGGCCCAAACCGACCCAGCAGATGCGCGAGGGCAGGCCTTGGAAGTGGATGCGCTCGCGCGCCATGTCGAGCCAGTTGTGGAGATGCGGGTCGTCGGGGATCAGCTCCTTCACCTTGGCGTCGGTCTTGTAGATGTCCTCCGGATCGCCCGAGAGCGCCGCCCAACGGAACGGCCCCACCCCGCGGCAGAAGAGCGGCCGTATGTAAGCCGGCACGAAGCCCGGATAGTCGAAGGCGTTCTCAACCCCCACCTCGAAGGCCATCTGGCGAAGATTGTTGCCGTAGTCGACGGTCGGAATGCCCTGCGCGTTGAAGTCGAGCATCGCGCGGACCTGCACCGCCATCGAGTCCTTGGCCTCCTTGATCGTGCGCTCGGGCTCGCGCTCGCGGCGCTCGTCCCACTCGGCCACCGTCCAGCCGAGCGGCAGATAGCCGTTCAGCGGGTCGTGCGCCGAGGTCTGGTCGGTCACCGCGTCGGGCTTCACGCCGCGCTTGACGAGCTCGGGGAAGACGTCGGCGGCGTTGCCGAGCAGGCCAACGGACACGGCCTCGTTCTTCGAGCACGCCTCGTCGATGATCGCCAGCGCTTCGTCGAGATCGTTCGACTGCCTGTCGAGATAGCCGGTCTTCAAGCGCATCTCGATGCGGCTCGGCCGGCATTCGACCGCCAGCATCGACGCCCCGGCCATGGTCGCGGCAAGCGGCTGGGCGCCGCCCATGCCGCCAAGCCCGCCGGTCAGGATCCACCTGCCCTTCAGGTCGCCGCCGAAATGCTGGCGGCCCATCTCGGCGAAGGTCTCGTAGGTGCCCTGGACGATGCCCTGGCTGCCGATATAGATCCACGAGCCTGCCGTCATCTGGCCGTACATCATGAGCCCCTTTCGATCGAGCTCATTGAAATGCTCAAGATCGGCCCAGTGCGGCACGATGTTCGAGTTCGCGATCAGCACGCGCGGCGCGTTGTCGTGGGTCTTGAAGACGCCGACGGGCTTGCCCGACTGGACCAGCAGCGTCTCATCCGTGCCGAGCCGCTTCAGCACCTCGACGATGCGGTCGTAGCATTCCCAATTGCGTGCGGCGCGGCCGATGCCGCCATAGACGACGAGCTCCTCGGGCTTCTCGGCCACCTCGGCATCGAGGTTGTTCATCAGCATGCGCATCGGCGCCTCGGTGGTCC
>CAZBRE010000010.1:0-54035 GCA_964494065.1 uncultured Alphaproteobacteria bacterium | reverse complement strand
AGCGTCGCCCGGCCGACCCCGTGCCACAGGCGCGTACCGCCCCTGACCACGCAGGCCGCCGATATGAGCGTGTGCGCACGGCCGGAAAGCGCGGCGAGCGACGCTTCGGCGCCGGCGCGATCACCCGGCTTGTCGAACCAGCTGCCCTCACAATCGAGGATCTGATCGGCGCCGATGGCGAACGCTTCCGGCTCGCGGGTCGAGACGCGCATCGCTTTCAGTTCGGCAAGCGCCGTCGCCGCGTCCTCCGGCGGCGCGTTCTCGGCGCGCATCGCCGCTTTCATCTCCTCCTCGTCGACCGCGGCCGGCTTTTGCTCGAAGACGAGACCAGCCGCGCTCAGGATCCGCGCGCGCGCCGGACTGGCCGAGGCGAGAACCAGCCAACTCTCGCCGGCGCGTGCGCCCGCGAACCGCAGCTGCGTGGATGCGTCCGCCGATCCGCTCATTGCGCGGTCTCGCGCTCGCGCTGGTGCAGGAGCCGAAGGACCTCGGCCGCGGTCTCCTCGATCGACCGGCGCGTGACGTCGATGGTGGGCCAGCCCTGCTCGGTGAAGAGGCGGCGCGCGGCGGCGACCTCGGCCTTGACCTCCTCGATGTCGGTGTAGGCGGTCTCGTCGCCCTGGTTCTGGATCCGCATGCGGTTGCGCCGGATCTGAACCAGACGCTGGGGATCTTCGGTGAGGCCGACGACCATCGGATGATTGTTGGGATCCTCGGCCGCCGCGGTAAGCGCCTCGGGCAAGGGCGCGCCGGGCACGATCGGAACATTCGCCGCCTTGATGCCGCGGTTCGCCAGATAGAAGCAGGTCGGCGTCTTGGAGGTACGCGAGACACCGACGAGGATCACATCGGCCTCGCTGAAATCGGAGGCGGCCTGGCCGTCATCATGCGTCATCACGTAGTTGATCGCATCGATGCGGTCGAAATATTCGGCATCGAGGACGTGCTGGCTGCCCATGCGGCCGGCGCTGTCGATGCCGAGAAATCGGCTGAACGCGGTGAGGAACGGCTCCAGCGCCGCCATGCAGGGCAGGTTCTGTTCGGCACAGAACGCCTCCAGGCGATCGCGTAATCCGTTGTCGAGCAGCGTGTAGATCACCATGCCGGGCGCTTCGGCGATACCTTCGAGCGCGGTCTCGAGCTGGCTTTGATTGCGCACCATCGGCCACATATGATCGGTAATCTCCACGCCCTGGAACTGGAAGATGCAGGCGCGCGTGATGATGTTGACCGTCTCGCCGGTCGAATCGGAGATGAGATGTATGTGCGCGCTCTTCATGTGCACAGTCCCGGTATAAGCGGCGGACAAGTCAGGTACATATGCACCGCACCGCCACATGGCCGCGATTGATCCCCCGTATGGCCAAAGGTTTCAAGCCGGAATCACCTTGGGGGCCGATTGGTGCAGAGGGGTCCAACAACGAGGGTAAGACGATTCGATTCACGCGATTCACGGCATTGATCGGCGGCTTGTTCATTCCTTCCAGCGAGCCTGGCAAAGGCTGAATCGGCTGGCCTCGCCATCGGTCCACAGCGCGGCGATCGACTACTGCACGCACGCGCCGAACGTGGGATAAGTTTCGAGTAACGGGGTTCCCCATGAATCACAGGGATTCACCACTACCACTATCTCTTTTATATAGAAGACATAATTGAAGGTAGTGCGCGGGACAGATCGGAGCGAGACCTTGAACGACACGTCGGTGCACGCGACCAAGCCGCTCTTGCGAGCCCTTGGTGGTGCGCCCAGTGAGACGCCGCCGATCTGGCTGATGCGCCAGGCCGGGCGCTATCTGCCGGAGTACCGGGAGATCAGGGCGGATGCCGGCAGCTTCCTCGATCTCTGCTACGATCCGCAGAAGGCAGCCGAGGTGACGCTGCAGCCGGTCCGCCGGTATGCGATGGATGCGGCGATCCTCTTCTCCGACATTCTCGTCGTCCCGGATGCAATGGGCCAGGACGTCGCCTTCCGCGAGGGCGAGGGACCGGTGCTCGAGCCCGTGCGCGATGCGGCCGGCGTCGAGGCGCTTGATCCAATCGGCGTGGCAGAGCGGCTGGCGCCCGTCTATGCGACGGTCGAGCGTGTGGCGGCGGCGCTGCCCGATGACGTCACGCTGATCGGTTTCGCCGGTGCGCCCTGGACGGTGGCGACCTACATGGTCGAGGGTGGATCGAGCAAGGATTTCCGCGAGGTAAAGGGCCTCGCCTACCGCGATGACGGGGTCTTTGCCGCGCTGGTCGACCGACTGGTAACGGCGACCATTGCGCATCTGCTGGCGCAGATCGACGCCGGGGCGGAGGTGGTTCAGATCTTCGATACCTGGGCCGGCATCCTGCCGGAGACCGCATTCGAGCGGTGGTGCGTTCAGCCGACGAAGGCGATCGTCGCCGCGGTCCGCGACAAAGCGCCCGGCGTGCCGGTGATCGGCTTTCCCCGCGGCGCTGGCTTCAACACCGAGCGATACATCGCCGAGACGGGAATCGACGGCGTCGGGCTCGATACTGCCGTACCGTTGGCCGTGGCTGCCCGGCTGCAGACCCGCTGTGCCGTCCAGGGCAATCTTGATCCGATCCTGCTGGTCGAAGGTGGGGCGCCGATGGAGACGGCCGCACGGTCGATCCTGGGGGCACTGACGGGCGGTCCCTTCATCTTCAATCTCGGTCACGGCGTGTTGCCGCAGACACCGCCGGAGCATGTCGCGCAGCTCTTGCAGGTGGTTCGTGGCGAGTAAGCCTAAGACTGCCGTCGTGCTTTTCAATCTGGGTGGACCCGATGGTCCCGAGGCGGTCCAACCCTTTCTGCGCAATCTCTTCAGCGATCCCGCGATCATCAGCCTGCCGAACCCGCTGCGCGCCTTACTGGCCTGGCGGATCTCGTCGAAGCGCGCGCCGATCGCCCGGGAGATTTACCAGGAGATCGGCGGAGGCTCGCCGATCCTCACCAATACCGAGGCGCAGGCGCGCGCGTTGCAAGCCAAGCTCGGCGGCGATGACCGCGTGTTTATCGCCATGCGCTATTGGCATCCGATGAGCGATGCGACGGCGGCCGCGGTGAAGGACTGGGGCCCCGACTGCGTCGTTCTGGTGCCGCTCTATCCGCAATACTCGACCACGACGACGGCTTCCTCGATGATCGACTGGCATCGCGCGGCACGGAAAGCCGGGTTCGATGCGCCGACCAAAGTGATTTGCTGCTATCCGCGCGAGCAGGGCTTCATCACAGCGATGGCGATACGCAGCAAACCCAGGATCGAAGAGGCACGGCGTGCCGTGCCGGGAAAACTACGCGTCCTATTCTCGGCGCATGGCTTGCCCAAGCGCGTGATCGCGCGCGGCGATCCCTATCAGTGGCAGGTCGAGCAATCGGCCGCGGCAATCGCCAAGCAGCTCGACCTCACGGACGACGAATGGGTCGTCTGTTACCAGAGCCGGGTCGGGCCGCTGCAATGGATTGGGCCGTCGACCGACGAGGAGATCGCGCGCGCCGGCGCCGACGGCGTCGCCGTGGTCGTCGTACCGCTATCATTCGTATCGGAGCATTCGGAAACGCTGGTCGAGCTCGATATCGAATACGGCAAGCTCGCGAAGGAATCGGGCGTCACGACCTATCTCCGCGTGCCGACGGTCGATGACGAGGCATCGTTCATCGATGGGATTGTCCGGCTGGTCGACGCGACGACCACTGTCGAGGCACCGTGCATGTCGGGCGAAGGCGGGCGCATCTGTCCGGTCGAATGGGGGCAGTGTCCGCTCGCCCATGATGACAGTATGTTTGTCATGCCAGTTGGCACCTGAAGCCGGTCAAGCGAATGGACACGCTGATCGATCTCTATCCCTGGATCAAGGCACTCCACGTCATCAGCGTGATCGCCTGGATGGCCGGGCTGCTCTATCTGCCGCGGCTCTTTGCCTATCACGCGGCGAGCGAGCCCGGCTCCGCGCAATCGGAGACGTTCAAGGTCATGGAGCGCCGCCTCTTCCGCGCCATCATGAACCCGGCGATGGGGGCCGTTTATATCTTCGGCATCCTGCTGCTGTTCAGCTCGCCATATGTCGATTGGTCGGCAGGCTGGCTCTGGGTCAAGCTTGCCATGATCACCGTCCTGACCACGCTGCATCATTATTACGGGCTCTGGCGCAAGGCCTTCGAGCGCGACGAGAACACGCGGTCGCCGCGCTTCTACAAGATCATGAACGAGGCGCCGACAGTGGCGATGATCGTGCTGGTGCTGATGGTCGTGGCCAAGCCGTTCTGAGACGTAATGCGCCCTGGACCGATGAGGTCCCAGGGCGGTGTCATAATGCTGACTAAAATGTTTCGCTGCGTTAACCCTTGATTTATCCGTAGCCGATTTATATGGTTCGGAAAATAACGACAAGAGAACGGTTTAACGGTTCTCGCACGTCCGAATTCGCACTCATTCAGTCGGGGATGGCTAGCCAGGCAGCAGGCAGACTGCCGAGGCGGCGCGCATCCCGAACCTCCTTCCCCCTTGTCCGGTTGCCGGACACCCTTCTCACCATCGTCGAAATGACGCCCAAAATCCATGAATTTACAAGAACTTAAGGCGAAATCGCCTGCGGATCTCCTGGCCTTTGCGGAGGAGTTGGAGATCGAAAATGCGAGCACCCTGCGCAAGCAGGACATGATGTTCGCGATCCTCAAGCAGCTGGCCAACAACGAGGTGCCGATCTACGGCGACGGGGTGCTGGAGGTCCTCTCCGACGGCTTCGGCTTCCTGCGCTCGGCGGAGGCGAACTATCTCCCAGGACCCGACGACATCTATGTCTCGCCCAGTCAGGTGCGCCGCTTCGGCCTGCGCACCGGCGATACGATCGAGGGAGAGATCCGCTCCCCCAAGGACGGCGAGCGCTACTTCGCCCTGTTGAAGGTCGACCAGGTCAACTTCGGCGATCCCGAGGCGGTACGCCACCGCATCAACTTCGACAATCTGACGCCGCTTTATCCGGAAGAGAAGCTCACCCTCGAGATCGGGGATCCGACCAAGAAGGATCTGACAACGCGCGTCATCGATCTGATCGCCCCGCAGGGCAAGGGCCAGCGCGGCCTCATCGTGGCCCCGCCGCGCACCGGTAAGACGATGATGCTGCAGAACATCGCGCATGCCATCGCGGCCAATCATCCCGAGGTCTACCTGATCGTCCTCTTGATCGACGAGCGGCCGGAGGAAGTGACCGACATGCAGCGCTCGGTAAACGGCGAGGTCGTCTCCTCGACCTTCGACGAGCCGGCCTCGCGCCACGTCCAGGTCACCGAGATGGTGATCGAGAAATCGAAGCGCCTCGTCGAGCACAAGCGCGACGTGGTGATCCTGCTCGATTCGATCACGCGTCTGGCGCGCGCCTACAACACCGTCGTCCCGTCCTCGGGCAAGGTGCTGACCGGCGGTGTCGACGCCAATGCGCTGCAGCGCCCGAAACGCTTCTTCGGCGCCGCGCGGAATATCGAGGAGGGCGGCTCGCTCACCATCATCGCGACCGCGCTGATCGATACCGGCAGCCGCATGGACGAGGTGATCTTCGAGGAGTTCAAGGGCACCGGTAACTCCGAAATCATCCTCGACCGCAAGCTCTCCGACAAACGCACTTTCCCGGCGATCGATATCACCCGCTCGGGCACGCGCAAGGAGGAGCTGCTGGTCGAGAAGGGCATCCTCTCCAAGATGTGGGTGCTGCGCCGCATCCTGATGCCGATGGGAACCACCGACGCGATGGAGTTCCTGCTGGACAAGCTGAAGGACGCGAAGACGAACGACGATTTCTTCGATTCGATGAATACCTGACCGGATTCGGTCGCAAGCCCCTCCCAATCATCGATCACTACCGCGGCAATAAGGCCGTTTGGTTAAGGTGTATGGTTAATACATCTTTAAACGCGGCCATTTATTGTCGCGGAAACAACCATTTATATGGTTAACGCATTTGCCGGCTCAGCCTAGGAAAAAGGCCCCATCCCTGTTCCAGCCGGATGGGGCCTTTCCTCTTTTTGAGCCTTTTGGGCCCAGATTCAGACCGTGAAGACCGTCGAGCCGGTGGTCTTGCGGGCCTCGAGGTCGCGGTGGGCCTGGGCGGCTTCGGCGAGCGGATAGGTCTGGTTGACCTCGATCTTCACCTTGCCCGATCCGACCATGTCGAAGAGGCGGCCGGAGCTGAGCTCGAGGTCCGCGCGCTCGGCGCAATAGGTCATCAGCGTCGGCCGGGTCACGTAGAGCGAGCCCTTGGGCGCCAGAAGGCCCAGATTGAGCGGCTCAGGCGGGCCGGAGGCGCTGCCGAAGTTGACCAGAACCCCGCGGGTCGACAGACAGTCGAGCGAGCCCATGACGGTGTCCTTGCCCACCGAGTCGTAGACTACGGGCACGCCTTTGCCGTCGGTGATTGCCTTCACCCGGTCGACGAAGTTCTCGCGCGAATAGACGATGGTGTGATCGCAGCCATGCGCCTTGGCGAGCGCGGCCTTTTCGTCATTCCCCACCGTGCCGATCACGGTGGCACCGATCGCCTTCGCCCATTGGCAGGCGATGAGCCCGACGCCGCCGGCAGCGGCATGCCAGAGGATCGTCTGGCCCGGCTTCACCTCGAAACAACGCTCGAGCAGGAACTCCACGGTCATGCCCTGCAGCATCATCGCCGCGGCGGTCTGGTCCTCGATGCCATCTGGGATCTTGACCGCGGTCGCAGCGGGCATGACGCACGCTTCGGAATAGGCCCCGATCGGGCCGGTGCCGTAGGCGATGCGGTCGCCCACCGCAAGGTTGTCGACGCCGCCGCCGACCGCCTCGACCACGCCCGCGGCCTCCAGACCGATCCCCGAGGGCAACGGCAGGGGATAGAGACCCTCGCGGTGATAGACGTCGATATAGTTGAGGCCGACCGCGTTGTGTTTGACGCGGATCTGGCCGGCGCCGGGCTCGCCCGGATCGACGTCCTCCCATTTGAGGACGTCGGGTCCGCCGGTCTCGTGGAATCGGATTGCCTTGGTCATTCTCTTCCCTTCCGGTTCGTCTGTTGCGATGGTTCCGATATGCGATGCGCGGGCCGAATTGGCGCGCAGGAAACGGATGGCGTCGCGGCCGCGCGCCGTCGTAGAGAAGCGCCATGACACATGACGATGTCGACGAGAGAATGCGCAGCCAAGTGGCGGCGATCGACTGGGCGGCGGCGGCCCATGCGATCGCGGCGCGCGGCTTTGCGACGGTGCCGCGCTTTCTGACGCGGGCCGACTGCGCGGCGGTGGTCGCGCTCTATGCCGACGATCGGCTTTTTCGAAAGCGCATCGACATGGCCCGGCATAACTTCGGCGACGGCGCTTACGGCTATTTCGCCGAGCCCTTGCCGCACCTTGTCGGCGCGATGCGCGCGGCGCTCTATCCGCCGCTGGCGAAGATCGCCAATGCGATGATGGCGGATCTGGGTCAGGACCACCGCTATCCCCGGACCTTGGGCGGCTTTCGCAAACGCTGCCGTGCGCATGGCCAGACCAAACCGACGCCGCTGCTGCTGCGTTACCAGGCGGGCGGCTACAACCGGCTGCACCAGGACGTTTACGGTCCGCTCGCCTTCCCGCTGCAGGGGACCGTATTGCTGAGCGATCCCGGAAAGGATTTCGAGGGCGGCGCCTTCCTGCTCATGGAAACGATGCCGCGCCAGCAGTCGCGCGGCGAAGCCGTCGCCCTGCGTGAGGGCGAGCTCATCCTTTTCGCCGGCAGCGACCGGCCGGTTCCCGGCAAACGTGGCTACCGCCGGGCGCGGGTGCGCCACGGCGTGGCCACGGTTACGCGGGGCGAGCGTCACACGCTCGGTGTGATCTTCCACGACGCGGCCTGATCGCTCGGGCTGTCAGGCGCACGGCAAATCGCGCTCAGCCGAGATGCTCTTTGAAGAACGCCGCCGTGCGCTCGTTCGCCTGGTCGGCGGACGCCTTGTCGTAGTGCTCGCCGCCGACCCGCGCGAAGGCATGATCCATCGATGCATAGTCATGGATCGTGACATTTGCATGATTATCAAGGGCTTGATGGATCTTGGCCTGCGCCTCCGGCGGACAGAACTGGTCCTTCTCGGCAATGTGCAGCATTAAAGGTGTATTAATATTACCGCTTTCATCGAGGGCATTGTCGATGCCGACGCCGTAGTAACCGACATTGCAGTCAGCATCGGTGCGCGTCGCCATCAGATAGGCGAGCTTTCCGCCCAAACAGTAACCGACTGAGCCGACCTTGCCGGCGCAGGCGTCATGATTGCGGATGTAGGACAGCGTCGCGTTCAGATCATCGACGCCGGCCGCCTCGTCGAAGCCCTGATAGAGCTCGAAGGCGCGGCCCCATTCGGCCTCGCTCTGATCGGTGAGCTGGATGCCGGGCTCCTGACGCCAGAAGAGATCGGGGCAAATGACAGCATAGCCGTTCGCCGCATGCGCATCGGCGATGTCGCGCATCACCTGATTGACGCCGAAGATTTCCTGGATCAACACGATGCCGGGCCCGCTGCCCGAACCCGGTGTCGCCAGATAAGCCATGAAGCTTTCGCCGCCCGGCAATGAAATCGTCACTTCGCTCATGACGCGTGTCCCCCTTGTCGTCTTTTGCTTGTGGTGTGCTGATGCTGGTTTGGTCGTGCCTGGTCGTCGGGCACCGGTCCGCCGTCGCCATGAACGGGCCGGTGCGTTGTTGTCAGAATAGCGTGCCCTGGCGTGGCTTGTCACCTTCGCCCGCGGGGTGGGGCGGCTGTGCGTTCTCGAGCGCAAGCAGGGCGCGCTTGGTCTCCACGCCGGTGCCGCCGGAAAATCCGCCCAGCTTGCCGTTCGCTGCGACGACGCGGTGGCAGGGAACGATGATCGGGATCGGGTTCTGGCCGCAGGCCGTGCCGACGGATTGCGCGCTGCCGCCCGTCGCCGCCGCGAGGTCGCCGTAGGTACGGGTGCGGCCGTAGGGGATCGTCGCCATTTCGCGCCACACGGCCTGATGAAAGTCGGGACCGACAGGGGCGAGCGGCAGATCGAACGCCTTGAGCTCGCAGAAGAAATAGCCAGAGAGCTGGGCCGCGGCGGTGCGGAGGAGGGCGGTCTCATCCGAGCCCGCGGGCCCGCCCCAGCGCACTTGGACGATCGCCCCGTCACGCTCGACCAAGGTGAGCGCACCGACCGGGCTGTCGATGGTGAGCGCCGCGGTCTTCGTTCCGGCCGTCGTGTTGGATTTCGCGTCGGACATTGCGTTGGACGTCGTGTCGGATATCGTGTCGGTCATGGCGCGGGCCCGTTCGACAAGGCGGTCGTGAGGTCTTGTGGATCGGCAATGGGCAGCGAACAGGTCGTACCACGGCAGACGAAGGCGGCGGCCCCGCCCTCGGGCGCCGATTTGCCATGCGCGGGATGACCCTGGGGCAGATCTGCGTCTGCGTCGATCTGCAGGAGGATCCGATTGGGCTCCGAGGTGGCCAGGGCGGCGCGGCGCAATGCCGTCGCGGCGTCGCTGACCGGATCGCCGGCGATAACGATCTGCACCGCGTCGGCGAGAAGCTCGGCGCCGTTCATCAGTGTCGTGAGCGAGAAGACGTTCCGCTTGAGCGCGCCGGAGAAGGCGGCGACCAAAGCCTCCGCGCGGTCGCGATAGGCCGTGTCGCCGGTCAGATAATAAAGCCGGGCGAAGACGCCGACGAGCACGGCGTTGCCCGCCGGTGTGGCGTTATCGTGGGCGATCTTCTGGCGCACCAGCACATCGTCGACATCGTCGGCGGAAAGGAAATAGCCGCCCGCGGGATCGCGGTAGTGCGCCTCGATCGTGTTGATCCAGGCCTGTGCCTGCGTGAGATAAGTATCGTCGCCGGTGGCTTCGAAGAGGCTGATCGCGGCGCGGGTCATGTCGGCGTAGTCGTCGAGCGTCGCCGGATGCGCCGGCTTACCGCGCCAGCTATGGCGAAGTCGCCCATCGACCGTCATGACGTCGCGCACGAAGGCGAAGGCGGCCGCCGCGGCGTCGATCCAGTCGGCGCGCGCGAAGACCAGCCCGGCATTGGCCAAGCTCGCGATCATCAAGCCGTTCCAGTCGGCGAGCACCTTGTCGTCGAGGCCGGGGCGGATGCGGCTCGCTCTTGCCGCCAGGAGCTTGTCGCGCGAGGCCTTCAGCGCGGCTTCGTGTGCCTCGTCACCCAGGTCCGGACGCTTGGTGCGGTTGAGGATGGTCTTGCCTTCCCAGTTGCCGCCGGGCGCAACGTCGTAGGCTTCCTTGAAACGCGTCGCTTCCTTCCCCAGCACCTCGTCGATTTCCGTTTCGGTCCAGACATAGAACTTGCCCTCGACACCCTCACTGTCGGCATCGAGCGTGCCGGCGAAGCCGCCGCCTTCGAGCATCATCTCGCGCAACAGCCAGTCGATCGTTTCGGCCACACGGTCGGCATAGAGCGTCGAGCCGGTTTCCTGCCAGACCAGAGTGAGCAGATCGATCAGCTGGGCATTGTCGTAGAGCATCTTCTCAAAATGCGGCACCAGCCATTTGGCGTCGGTCGAATAGCGCGCGAAACCGCCGCCGACATGATCGTAGATGCCGCCTTGACACATCCGGTCGAGCGACACCGTGACGGCATCGCGCAGGGCCGGGCGGCCGTTTCGCTTGTAGCCCCGCCACAGCAGTTCCAGGATCGGCACCTGCGGAAACTTCGGCGCGCCGCCGACACCGCCATGAACGGTGTCGATCAGCTTGACCAATTCTTCTGCAACTTTATCGAGCAAATCTATACCTATCTGCCCGCCGGATTCGGAGCGTCCGAGCTGGCCCAGCCCGTCCTTGAGCGCGGTCGCGTTCTTCAGGACCTTGTCGCGTTCCTGGTGGTAGATCTCGGAAATGCGCGTCAGCACCTGACCGAAGCCGGGCCGGCCGTAGCGCGACGGGTTCGGGAAATAAGTTCCGCCCCAGAAGGGCTCGCCCGCAGGCGTGAGGAACATGGTGAGCGGCCAGCCGCCCTGCTCGCCCAGCATCTGCAGCGCGTGCTGATAGATGCCGTCGATGTCGGGCCGCTCCTCGCGGTCGACCTTGATGTTGACGAAGAGCTTGTTCATGACGCCCGCGATCGCCTCGTCCTCGAAGCTCTCATGCGCCATGACGTGACACCAGTGGCAGGCGGCGTAGCCGATCGAGAGCAGCACCGGCTTGTCGGCGGCCTTGGCCTCGGCGAAGGCTGCCGGACCCCAGGCCCGCCAGTGCACCGGGTTGTCGCGGTGCTGGTGGAGATAGGGGCTGGATTCGGCGCCGAGCAGATTCGCCGCCGGCAAGGTGTCGGTCGCTGCGCCGTCTGGCGTCTTGGTGTCGGCTGGCGTGTCGGTGGTGGTCATTGACGGATGGCTCGTGATCGTGCCGGGCGTGCGTCGGGCAAGGGCCCGCCGGGATTGAACTGAGGCGCGGCATCGCGTAAGGCAAGCCTCACGGAGGTTGTCGCGCGGCGGCACCAGGCTGTCGAGACTTTTCCGCCGGGGCGCGACGACACATATATGTCCGCACATATATAGGACTGGGGCGGCACATCATTCACGCGCTTGGTGACGATGCCGGGAACCAGGCCCACCGGGCGTAATCCCTGGAAAGGAGAGACGGGCATATGGCAGATCTGCCATCCAAAGAGCAATCGGCAGGCCGATCAACAAGGGCGCCGCAAGAGGCCGCGGAAGGCGATCCGCCGCTTTTCTTCGCGCGGCACGTCTTCTGCTGCACCAACACGCGTGAAGACGGCCATCCGCGCGGCTGTTGCTCGGCCAAGGACTCGAAAGCGCTGCGCGACTACATGAAGGCGCAGGTCAAGGAAAAGCGCGTACCCAATGTGCGGATCAACGCCGCCGGGTGTCTCGACCGCTGCGAGCTCGGGCCGACCATGGTGATCTATCCCGAAGGCGTCTGGTACAGCTATGCGAGCCAGGCCGATCTCGACGAGATCATCCAGACGCATCTGATCGAGGGCGGGCGGGTCAATCGGCTGCAATTGAAGCCGCGCGATACCGAGCCGCCGCGATGAGACGCGGTCGGATCGTCGCCCATGGCGGTCGGATGGCGCCGCAATCACCTACCGATGGCTAGATATTAACCGTGTCTGAGGGGAGCCAACCCAGAAACACGACGCCGCGGGACACGGTCTTCGCTTTATCCAGCGGTGCGGGCCGGGCGGGCGTCGCGGTGATCCGGATCTCCGGTCCGGAAGCCGGCGCGGCGCTCACGGCGTTGGCGGGAAAACGCCCGGGGGCACGAAAGGCTGTGCTGCGCCGGCTGCGCGATCCCGAAAGTGGCACGACCCTCGATCGGGCTTTGGTGTTGTGGTTCCCCGAGCCGGCCAGCGTGACCGGCGAGAACGTGGCCGAGCTCCATGTGCATGGCGGCCGCGCGGTGATCGACGGCGTGCTCGATGCGCTCGGACGGATGCCGGGACTGCGGCCGGCCGAGCCCGGCGAGTTCACGCGCCGCGCCTTCGAGAATGGCCTCCTCGACCTGACCGCGGCCGAAGGCATCGCCGATCTCGTCGCCGCCGAGACCGCGGCGCAGCGCCGGCAGGCCCAGGCCCAGTTGGAGGGAGCACTCGCGACGCTCTACGACGGCTGGCGCGGGCGTCTGGTCGAGGCGCTGGCACATCTGGAAGCGGCGATCGATTTCTCCGACGAGGATCTGCCCGAAAGCGAGCTCGCCAAGGCGCGCCCGGCGCTGGCTACACTCGCGCAGGAGATCGCCGCGCATCTCGACGACGGCCATCGCGGCGAGCGGCTGCGCGACGGGATCACCGTCGCCATCGTCGGCGCGCCCAATGTCGGCAAGTCGAGCCTCCTCAACACGCTCGCCCGGCGCGACGTGGCGATCGTCGCCGAGACCGCCGGCACCACCCGCGACGTGATCGAGGTGCGGCTCGATCTCGCCGGCTATCCGGTGATCGTCGCCGACACGGCCGGGCTGCGCGGCCTCGACCCGAAGGCCGCCGATCCGATCGAGGCGGAGGGGATCCGGCGGGCCCGCGCCCGCGCCGAGACCGCGGACATCCGGATCGTCGTGTTCGATGTCGCCGAGCCGGCCAACCCCGACGGTCTCCGCATGGTCGACGACCGCGCCATCATCGCGGTCAACAAGATCGACCTGGTCAAGCGGGGTGTGCCAGAGCGGATCGCAGAGCGCGAGTCGCTGGGCATCTCGACCGTGACCGGCGCCGGCATCCCGGCCTTGCTGGAGCGGCTCGGCTCGGTCGTCGCCGAGCGCTTCGCGGCGGGTGCGGAAGCGCCGGCGCTGACCCGGACCCGCCACCGCCAGGCCCTGGAAGACTGTCTGGCCGCGCTTCGGCGGGCGGGGGAGGCGGAGCTGCCGGAGCTGGCGGCCGAGGATGCCCGACTGGCGGTCCGGGCCCTGGGGCGGATCACCGGCCGGGTCGATGTGGAGGACATTCTGGATGTCATCTTCCGGGACTTCTGCATAGGTAAGTAAAGGACGGGGATTGAGTCGAAATCCGGCGTGACGGCCCCCCGTGTTTCACGTGAAACAATTTGTTCCATTGTCTCGGTTGAGACCCGATCAAGGAATGATCGGCCGCTTATACCTGCCCGGCGTTAACTATCGGGGGCCGTGCCAGTGGACAGGCGGGGATCCGCCCCCTAAATAGCGGGCCATGGACACCAAGGATCGCTTCGACGTCATCGTGATCGGGGGAGGGCACGCCGGCTGTGAAGCTGCGGCGGCGGCGGCGCGATATGGCGCCCGGACGCTCCTCCTGACCCCGGACCTCACGACGATCGGCGAGATGTCGTGCAATCCCGCCATTGGCGGCCTCGCCAAGGGCCATCTGGTCCGCGAGATCGATGCCCTGGATGGGATCATGGGGCGGGCCGCTGATCGGGCCGGCATCCAGTTCCGCGTCCTCAACCGCTCCAAGGGCCCGGCGGTGCGGGGCCCCAGGGCCCAGGCGGACCGCGCCCTTTATGCCCGGGCCGTCCAGGATTTGCTGGCCGAAACGGTGGGCCTGACCATTCTGGCCGGGTCCGCCGAGGACCTGATCGTCGAGGGGGGCCGGGTGACCGGCGTCATCACGGACGGGCGCGCGCGGATCACCGCGGGCGCCGTGGTGCTGACGACCGGGACCTTCCTCAACGGCCTCATCCATATCGGCGAGCGGACGATCCCGGCGGGCCGGGCCCGGCGCGGCCGCGAGGGAGTTGAGCCGCCCTCGACGGGGCTTTCGGCCAGGCTGACGGCGGCGGGCTTTCCCCTGGGCCGCCTCAAGACCGGCACCCCGCCGCGGCTCGACGGGCGGACCATCGACTGGGGGGCGCTCGAGGCCCAGCCGGGCGACGATCCGCCCCAGCCCTTCTCGGTCCTGACCGAGCGGATCACCACGCCGCAGATCCCCTGCCATATCACCGGCACCACCGAGGCCACCCACGCCATCATCCGGGCCAATCTCGGCCGCTCGCCCATCTATTCGGGCCAGATCGAGAGCCTGGGGCCGCGCTACTGCCCCTCGATCGAGGACAAGGTGGTGCGCTTCGCCGACCGGGGCCGGCACCAGATCTTCCTGGAGCCCGAGGGGCTCGACGACGACACGGTCTATCCGAACGGCATCTCGACCTCGCTGCCGGAGGACGTCCAAACCGCGCTCCTGGCGACGATCCCCGGCCTGGAGCGGGCGGCGATGATCCGGCCCGGCTACGCCATCGAGTACGACTTCGTCGATCCCCGGGCGCTGGAACCCTCGTTGGAGACCCGGGCCCTCAGGGGCCTTTATCTGGCGGGCCAGATCAACGGCACCACGGGCTATGAGGAGGCCGCCGCCCAGGGGCTGATGGCGGGGCTGAACGCCGCGCGGGCCGTGGGGCAGGGCGACCCGCTGATCCTCGACCGGGCCGAGGCCTATATCGGCGTGCTGATCGACGATCTGGTGACCCTGGGCACGCGGGAGCCCTACCGCATGTTCACCTCGCGGGCCGAATACCGCCTGTTGCTGCGGGCCGACAATGCCGATCTCCGCCTGACCGGGCGGGGAATCGATGCAGGCGGCGTTTCGGCGGTTCGGGCGGCGCATTACCGGGAGAAGGCGGCGGCCCTGGAGACGGCGCGAACGCTGGTCCGGGATTGCCGCGCCACCCCGACCGAGCTGCGCCGGGCGGGCTTCGCGGTCAATCTCGACGGCCGGCGGCGGAGCGCCCACGATCTCCTCGGGCATCCGAATATTAACCTTAACGACCTGTTGCCCCTGTGGCCGGCGCTGGGGGGCCTCCGGCCCGACATCGCCGAGCAGATCGAGATCGAGGGCGCCTATGCCGGCTATCTGGAGCGCCAGGTGGCCGATATTCGGGCCTACCGGCGGGACGAGGCCCTGGCCCTGCCCGCCGATCTCGACTACGCCGGCATTGCCAGCCTGTCGGCCGAGGCGCGGCAGAAGCTGGAGGCCGCCCGACCCGCCACGCTGGGCGCCGCAGCGCGGATTTCCGGGGTGACGCCGGCGGCGCTGACCGCGCTCCTCGGCCATGTCCGCCGCCGCGACCGGGCCCTAGGGATCTCTGGGGGGATCTCGGGAGCGGCGGCCGGCGCCGCCTGAGACGGCCGTCGATGGCCGCGCCCTTGAGCCTCAGAGACTTCCGGCGACTGACGGGTGTTTCACGTGAAACAGCGGACCGGCTGGAGGCCTATTCCGGTCTCCTGGAGCGCTGGCAGCGGCGGATCAACCTGGTCTCCACGGCCAGTCTCGCCGACCGCTGGCGGCGACATTTCCTCGACGCGGCGCAGCTCGCGCCATTGATCGCCGGCCCGCCGCGGCGCATCGCCGATATCGGCAGCGGAGCCGGGTTTCCGGGGCTGGTCCTCGCGCTGATGGGGGCGGGGCCGGTCGATCTCATCGAAAGCGACGGCCGCAAATGCGCTTTTCTCTCCGAGGCCGTCCGGATCACCGGCGCGCCGGCCCGCGTGGTGCATGCGCGGGCGGAAAAGGCCGCGATCGGCGCCCCGGCGGCGGTGATCACGGCGCGGGGATTCGGGCCGATTGAGCGAATTCTGGACGTCACAGAGGCGATCGCCGGTCCGGAGACGATTTATCTCCTGCCGAGGGGCCGAAACGCATCGGAACGTTTGACCGGTTCATTGAAAAATACCAATATGCGGATCGAGCGATATGCCAGCATCACGGAGCCGGGGGGCGTGATCTTGCGATTAACGGAGGTCTGGAGTGGTCCATTCCACGCAGCCTAACAAGAGACGTCCCAATTCGAGGAAAACGACCCGCATCCTCTCCGTCGCCAATCAGAAGGGCGGCGTCGGCAAGACGACCACAGCCGTCAATCTCGGAACCGCGCTTGCCGCGGTCGGCCGGAAGGTCCTGATCATCGATCTCGACCCGCAGGCGAATGCGACGACGGGGCTGGGTCTGATCCACGGCGAGGCGGAGCTCACCTCCTACGACATCGTGATCGACGATGTGCGGCTCGAGGAAACGATCGTCCACACGCTGGTGCCGGGCCTCTGGATCGTGCCCACGAGCGTGCATCTCTCGGCGGCGGAGATCGAGCTGGTCGGCGTCGAGGACCGGGAATACGTCCTGCGCGACAAGATCGTCGGGCATGTCGAGGATTTCGACTATGTGCTGATCGACTGCCCGCCGGCTCTGGGGCTGCTGACGATCAACGCGCTGGTCGCCTCCGACGCGGTACTGGTGCCGCTGCAGTGCGAATACTATGCGCTGGAGGGGATGAGCCATCTGGTCCGCACCATCGAACGGGTGCGTGGCAATCTCAATCCGCATCTCGAGCTGCAGGGGGTCGTCCTCACCATGTTCGACCGCCGCAACAACCTCTGCGACATGGTGGCGGAGGATGTCCGCGACGTCTTCGGCGACAAGGTCTATCAGACCGTGATCCCGCGGAACGTCCGCGTCTCCGAGGCGCCGTCCCATGGAAAGCCCGTGCTGCTCTACGACCTGACTTGTGCGGGATCCCAGGCCTACGCCCATCTAGCCAGCGAGGTGCTCAAGCGTGAGCGGGCCTTGCGCGACGGCCAGGTGGCCGCCTGATCATGGAGCCATGAGCGAAACCGACGACAGAAGCCGGCCCGCGGCCAAGCGCCGCAATCTCGGACGTGGCCTGAACGCGCTTCTCGGCGGCGAAGCGGATAGCGATAGCGAAGATCGCGGCCGCGGTCCGCGGAGCGTGCCGGTCGAATCGATCGAGCCCAGCCGGGTGCAGCCGCGCCGTATCTTCGACAAGGCCGATCTCGATGCGCTGACCCAGTCGATCCGCGAGAAGGGCATCCTGCAGCCCATTCTGGTCCGCCCGATCGAGGGTGATGGCACCAAATACGAGCTGGTGGCGGGCGAGCGCCGGTGGCTGGCGGCCCAGGCCGCGCGCCTCCACGAGGTGCCGATCATCGTCCGCGAGCTCGATGACGCCAATGCGCTCGAGATCGCGATCATCGAGAATATCCAGCGCGCCGATCTGACCCCCTTGGAAGAAGCCGAGGGCTACCGGCGATTGATGGACGAGTTCAAGCACACGCAAGACGCGTTGGCGAAAGTGGTCGGAAAGAGCCGCAGCCATATCGCCAATACGCTGCGGTTGATGTCGCTGCCGGCCTCGGTCAAGGAGATGATCGACAAGCGGGAAATCACCGCGGGCCACGCCCGCGCCCTGGTGAGCGCCAAGGATCCCGAGGCGCTGGCGCGCGATATCGTCTCCAAAGGGCTCACCGTGCGCGACACCGAGCGCGTCACCAAGAGCGGCAAGGGTGGCAAGGGGAAGAAGAAAGGAAAGGGCAAGTCGGCCGACGCGCTTGCCCTGGAGAACGATCTCAGCAGCCTGTTGGGTCTTGGCGTCTCGATCAACACCAAGGGCGAATCGGGATCGATGGTGATCCACTTCAAGACGTTGGAACAGCTCGACGATCTGATCCAGCGCCTCAGCCGCGGCAGCCTCTAGACAGATCCTGGGTGGGTAGTCGGCCTCGTGCCTGCGCGGGCGTCACGCCGCCATGCGCCAAGGTTCCCGAGTATCCCCGAAGACCTATATCCCGAAACATGGTTAACGCGGGATTAAGGTTAACGAAATCTTAACCAATAGCGTGATTGCCTGATGCCGGCCCGGTCGTGCGAGGTGTCAGGCCGCCTGCCGGCGGGTGCGTGCGGCCGCGTTGGCGATCAACAGCAAGGTACGGCTGACGATCGCGGCTTCGGGCGCGCCGGTGGTCTTGCAGCGGAGCTCGGCATCGAGGAGGTGATCGAGCGCAGTGGCGAGGCTGTCGCGCGGCCACCAGCGAAGCTGGGCCGTGAGCCGCGGCGCGTGCTTGAAGAAGACCGGCGGCTTCAAGGCGGCGATGGCGTCATGCGGGCTCCTGCCGGCCTCGAGCGCGCCGACTGCGCGCTGGAGGCGCAGCAAATGACGAACCACGGCACGGAGGATGGCAATCGATGCAACGTTCTCACTTAGCAATCGCGCCACCGCGCGGTCGACGGCCGCATGGTCGCCGTCTGCGGCCGCTAGCGCGACGTCGTCGAGGCCGAGGCTTGCCGAATCGCCCACCAGTGCCTCTGCGTCGTCCAGCGTGACGGTGCCGGCATCGGCGCAGTAGAGCGCGAGCTTCTCAAGCTCGTTGCGGGTGATCATACGGTCGCCCCCGAGATTAGCGGCGAGGTAGGCCACGACATCCGGCTCGGCGCGCAGGCCGTGGCCGCGCAGATCGTTCTCGATCACGCTGATCAGGTCGCGCCCCTCGTCGGGATAGCAGCCGATCGCCGCACCCTTCCCGCTTTGCTCCAGCAGCCGGCGCAGTCCCGAACGCGGCGCCAAGGCGCCAGCCTCGATGACGATCAAGGCCTCACAGTTAGGTCCGTCCAGGAGATCTTTGAGCGAATTGGCCAGGCTGTCCGCGGCGCCGCGGATCTGAACGAGCCGCCGCCCGCCGGTTAGCGACAGCGCATTGGCCTCGTCGGCAAGACGCGCCGGATCGGCCGTAATCTCGGCGCCGGTCAGCGACACGACGCGAAACGGATCCTCGAGATCATCGATCACCGCGGCAGCAAGCTGTCGCGCACGCTCGCGGACCAGTCCCTCGTCGGGGCCGAAGAAGAGCGCACCCCGAAGATCGGCGGGCGGCTGCTTCAGAAAGCGCTCGGTATCGCGCGGGGAAACCTTCATGCGGCGAACCTTCCAACCGGCGCGCGCAAGCCTAGCGCTTTTCGGCGCTCTTCCGGTTCAGGTAGATGGCGACCCGCTGGGTGATCTCGTCGGCCAGACCCTCGACCGACCGCCGCCGGGCCGCGCTTTCGGCCGTGATCGTAGCAAAATCGGCATCGCGGATATTGAAGCTCGCCACGCGGCGGGCGCCGGCTTTGAACAGCAGGCGGTTGTTGGACAGATCGACGAGCTGAAAGTCCGCGGTCAGCGTCAGATTGGCGCGCGTGCGGGTCTCGTCGCGGCGCACGCCGAGATCGACGCGTGTTTCGACCAGATTGACGGTCAGCGCATAGGCCGGCGAGACCGGCTCGCCCCTGGGGTTCATGCGATCGAGCAGCTGATTGCGCAGCCGATGACCAGCGCGGTTGGCGATCAGGCCGATGCGGACCTTGGACAGCTCGCTCGATACCTGGCTCCCCGCTGCGGCGCGGCCGTAAAGCGGCCGGTAGCCGCATGCGGCCAGGCTGAGGCCCGCACAGGCGATGGCCACGAGCGCAATCCAGCGGCGACGCCCGCCGCGGCCGGCTGCAAAGTCATGGGAATCGGATCGGCCGAGACCGGCATTTTCGTCAGACAACGACATTGATCACCCTATCGGGAACAACGATCACCTTGCGCAGCGTCTTGCCGTCGGTCGCCCGGGTTACGGCGGGCAGGGCGAGCGCGGCTTTCTCCGCTTCATCCTTCTCCACCCCACGCGGAAGATCAAGCGTACCGCGCAGCTTGCCGTTCACCTGGACGGCGATGGTCACGATATCCTGTTGCAGCAGCGCCGCATCGGCCGCCGGCCAGCCGATCTCCGTCAGCGCGACGTCATGACCCAAGGATTCCCACAGCGACTCGGCCAAGTGCGGCACCATGGGGTTCATCAGCCGCACAGCGGTCTCCAGGGCTTCGCGCAAGGCCCAGGCGCGGCCCGGCGCCGCAAGATCGCCGCTGAAGGTTGATATGGCATCGCCAACCGCATTGGTGAGCGCCCGGATCTTGGCGACCGCGCGGTTGAACCCGAAGTCCTCCAGATCGTAGGTTACACTCTCGATCGCCTGATGGGTTGCCCGCCGGAGCGCCGTCGCCGCCTCGTCAAACTGATCCGGCTGGGCCGCGTCGGGGGGAATTAACCCACCCTTCTGTTCCTCTATCAACCGATAGATACGATTTAGGTAGCGCCAAGCCCCATCGACCCCCGCATCGGTCCATTCCAGGTCCCGTTCCGGGGGGCTGTCGGAGAGCATGAACCAGCGCGCGGTGTCGGCGCCGTAGGATTTGATGATCTCCTCGGGATCGACGGTGTTGCGCTTCGATTTGCTCATCGATTCTGACCGCCCGATGGTCACGGGCTTGCCGGTGTCGCGATGCTTGGCCGCCGCTTCGCCCGTCTTCTCGATCTCGTCGGGATAAAGCCAGTTGCCGGCCTCGTCCCGGTAGGTTTCGTGGCAAACCATGCCTTGGGTGAAGAGCCCGGCAAACGGTTCGTCTATCGATAGATAGCCGCACGCCTTCATTGCGCGGACGAAGAAGCGCGAATAGAGCAGATGTAGTATGGCGTGCTCGACGCCCCCAATATATTGATCGACCGGGAGCCAATAATCGACGGCGGCCCGATCGACCGGCACATCGGCGCGGGGACTGCAGAAGCGGGCGAAATACCAGGACGAGTCGACGAAGGTGTCCATGGTATCGGTGTCGCGCCGGGCGGGCTTGCCGCAGCCGGGGCAGGGCGCGTCCTTCCAGCTCGGATGGCGTTCGAGCGGGTTGCCCGGCGCATCGAAGGTGATGTCGTCGGGTAGCAGGACGGGAAGATCGTCCTTGGGCACGGGCACGGCGCCACAGGCTTCGCAATGGATCACCGGGATCGGGCAGCCCCAGTAGCGCTGGCGGGAAATGCCCCAGTCGCGCAGGCGAAACTCGATCGTGCCCTTGCCCGCCTTCATCTCCTCCAGCCGAGCGATGGCGGCCGCTTTGGCCTCATCGACGCTCATACCGTCCATGAAGCCCGAATTGATAGCCGTGCCGTCGCCGGTATAGGCTTCGTCGTCGATCGAAAATGATGCCGCGTCAGCATTCGCCGGCAGCACCACCGGAACCACGTCGAGCCCGTATTTCCTAGCGAAATCAAGGTCGCGCTGATCATGGGCAGGGCAGCCGAAGATGGCGCCGGCGCCGTATTCCATCAGCACGAAGTTGGCGACGTAGAGCGGCAGCGTCTTGCCGTCAATGAAGGGGTGGCGGATCTTAAGACCGGTATCGAAGCCGCGCTTCTCGGCTGCCTCGATCACCGCCTCGCTGGTGCCCATGCGGGCGCATTCCTCGATGAAGGTGGTCAGATCGGCGTTGTTTTTCGCCAGCTCGGCCGCCAGCGGATGGTTCGGCGAGAGCGCGCAGAAGGAGGCGCCGTAAAGCGTGTCAGGCCGCGTCGTATAGACCTCCAGGCGGTCGTCGCGGTTCTCTATCTCAAAGTAGATTCGCGCGCCCTCGGAGCGGCCGATCCAGTTGGTCTGCATCATCCGGACCTTGTCGGGCCAGCGATCGAGGGTGGCGAGGGCGTCGAGCAGCTCCTGCGAATACGCAGTTATGCGAAAAAACCACTGCGAGAGCTTCTTCTGCTCCACCGGTGCGCCCGAGCGCCAGCCCTTGCCGTCGATGACCTGCTCGTTGGCGAGCACGGTGCCGTCGACCGGGTCCCAATTGACCACCGATTCGCCCCGATAGGCGAGGCCGGCCTCCAGGAAATCGACGAACATGCGCTGCTGGTGCACGTAATAGCCCGGATGGCAGGTCGCGATCTCGCGGTCCCAGTCGAGCGAGAGCCCCATCGATTGGAGCTGGCCGCGCATGGTCGCGATGTTGTCATAGGTCCAGCTCGCGGGATGGATCTTGCGCTCGATCGCCGCATTCTCGGCCGGCAAACCGAAGGCATCCCAGCCCATCGGGTGGATGACATTGAAGCCCTTGGCGCGCTTGTAGCGGGCGACCACGTCGCCCATCGTGTAGTTGCGCACATGGCCCATATGGATGCGCCCCGAGGGATAGGGGAACATCTCCAGGACGTAGTATTTCGGGCGATCGGAGTCCTCGCTGACCTTGAACGATGCGCGGTCGTCCCAGGTCCGCTGCCATGTCTCCTCGACCTCGCGGAAATTATAGCGTGACATGCTCTCCCAACCGCGCCGCCGCTGGGCCGTCTCGCCGGCCCGGCGGATGCGCCTATATCATCTTGAAGTCAGCCCGCAGTGTGCGTCAGCGTCCGGCCGCCGTCACCGATAAATCGTCGCCGATACTGTGAGGATCGCGGGTCGGCATCGCGCCGAGCCGGGCGCCGCCAGCCGCCACGGCGTTCCGCGGTCGCCCCGGCTCAGCGCGAGGCGGCCTGCTCGCGAAGATTGCGCGCGCGCGCCAGAATGACGTTCTCGAACTCGAAGCCGGTGTTCTGCGCCACCTTGGCGTCGGCCCAATTGCCCTTGGCGTCCCGCTTCTGCTTGAAAACCGTGACCTTTACGCCGTCGGAGCGAAGCTCGGCGCCCTGCACCAGCACGGTGAGCTTGAAGCGCTCGCCTGGGCTTTCCGGCGGCGAATACCAATCCGTGATGATCGCCCCGCCATATGCGTCGGCGGAAACCAGCGGCATGAAGGCGGTGCTGTCGAGCGCCGCGCGCCAGAGATAGCCGTTCACCGCAATCTGGCGGCCGGCGCCGGCGCCCTCGCGGGTGAAGACGCGCCGCTGGCCCTCGGGCCGCACCGTGCTCTTCACCTCCAGGTCGCCGTCGCCGACGCGCGTTTCGCCGACCGTCCGTACATTGCTGTTGGTGCAGGCGCCGAGCAGCAACGGCGCCATCAACAGACCGGCCCCCGCCAGCCGCAAAGCCATTCGACCTCGCTTGGCATTCATCTCGTTCTCCTCCGTGACCGCCCGTGCCGCCGCACCCGAGCGTCGTGCCGGCGGACCTGCCGGCGCCGCATCTTGACGATTGCGCGCACGCTATATCGCATTCCGGGCCCCGTGTGAAGGCGCCGCGCTGGGTTGCAAATCCAACCCCCGCGACTTATCTAGGCGGCGCACGGGGATGGCCCGCACTGGATAGGGCCGGAGACAGGCTTGCGCCGTTTCCGGCCATTGCGTTTTCGCCGGGCTATGCCCCTACTCAAATCGGGACACGTCTTTCCCGCTGACACCCGCTCGACATCAGCGCGGCTCGGCGCCTATCAATAAGAACCAGGCAGACCAACGTGACCAACATGCCCCCACGACAAAACGCCTCACCGGAGAACGCCGCCCTTGGCGGCTCCGCCGATGAGGTTTCCTTCGCTGCACGGCTTCATGTCCCGGTTCTGGGCGCGCCGGGCCACGGCAAATCGAGCCTGGTCGAGCGGCTGCTGCACGATGCCGACGCGCTGCCGGCGAGCGGCGCGGCCACAGGCCCCGGGCGCTTCCTGCTGGCGAGCGGGGGTGACGCGCATCCGGACGTGATGCTGATCGATGCGTTGGGCGCGCGGGCGCTCCTCAAGTCGTTGGCCGATGGCGGTGCGCTCGGCGAGGTAGCCTTGCTGGTGATAGATGCCGAGACCGGGCTCGATCCTGCGACCCGCCGCCAGGCGTATCTCGCTCATCTCCTGGGACTTCGCCACGGGGTGGTGGCGGTCAACGGCATGGAGCTGGTCGGACAATCGGCCGAGCGCTTCGCCGAGCTGGAGGCGTCCTGCCGCGCCTATCTTGCGGCGCTGGGCGTGACCTCGGTGGAGGTGGTTCCCGTCTCGGCGCGTACCGGCGCGAACCTCGCGGCGCGGGATACATCGATGGCGTGGTACAGGGGTCCGACCGTGCTGGAGGCCCTGCGGCAACATGCGGTCGCCGAGACGTTGCGTGCGTTGCCCTTGCGTATTCCCATCACCGATGTTCTGCGCGTGGAAGACCGGCGGGTCATTGCCGGACGTGTGGAGAGCGGCCGGCTTGCGGTCGGTGACGAGGTCATTTTCTCGCCGTCGAATGGCATGGCGAAAGTGAGCGGGATCGAGCCGGGTGGACCGTCGGACGACGGCGCCGAGGCCGGCGCGATCGTTCGCTTCACGCTGGAGGACCAGGTCTTCGTCGAGCCGGGCGAGATTGCGAGCCACGGCGGCGATGCGCCGGTTGAGACCAATGTCTTCCGCGGCCGCATCATCTGGCTGGGCGGCGAGCCGCTCGAAGCCGGCCGGCGTCTCACGCTGCGTCTCGGCACCATGGAAACGCCGGCGACGGTCGAGACGGTAGAGCGCCAGATCGATGCCGGCGACGACAGCAAGATTGATGCCGCGACACTGGCGGGCGAGGCAACGGGCGATATCATTCTGCGCGCCCGCGCGATGCTGGCGCTCGACCCGCACGGCGACAATCCGCGCACCGGCCGTTTCATCCTGTTCGAAGACGGCGAGGCGGTTGCGATCGGCGTCGTCGATATGGAGGGCTACCCCGACCAGCGCCCGCTGATGGGCGTCAAGTCGACCAATGTGAGCCTAGTCGAGCACGGCGTCTCGGCCCCGGTGCGGGCGACGCGGAATGGCCATGCCGGCGGCGTGCTGTGGTTCACGGGGCTATCGGGCGCCGGCAAATCGACGCTCGCGGTCGAGCTCGAGAAGCGGCTCTTCACCCGCGGCTATCAGGTCTTCGTGCTCGACGGCGACAATGTGCGCCAAGGCCTCAACGCCAATCTCGGCTTCTCGCCGGAGGATCGCGCGGAGAATATCCGCCGTGTCGGCGAAGTGGCGGCGCTCTTTGCGGAGGCCGGCATGATCGTCATCACCGCCTTCATCTCGCCCTATCGCAGCGACCGCGACCGGGCGCGCCAGGCGGCGGGCGAGCGGTTCCGCGAAGTGCATATTCATGCCGATATCGCGACCTGCGAGAATCGCGATCCAAAGGGGCTGTACAAACGGGCGCGGGCGGGGGAGATCCCCGAATTCACCGGCATCTCCGCACCCTATGAAGCGCCCGACGATGCCGAGCTTGTCGTCGACACGGCGGCCCAATCTATCGACGAGGCGGTGAGTGGGTTGATCGATTACGTTGAGCGCGAGTTCGAGCTTACAGAGAGATAGGCCGAGCGATAGGGGCGAGGGCTGAAAGAGCGTGCATGGCTGACTCCGCCGACCTGACGATGACGACTGTGCGCGACAATCTTGCCGCTGTGCAGGCGCGCATCGCCGCTGCCGCGAAACTCGCTGGGCGCGACCCAAACGAGATCACCCTCGTCGCCGTCAGCAAGACGCAGAGCGAGGAGCGCGTCCGCGCCGCGCTCGAGGCGGGCCACCGCGTCTTCGGCGAGAACCGGGTTCAGGAAGCCGAGGTGCGCTGGGGCACCTTGCGCCCGGACTATCCCGATATGACGCTCCACTTCATCGGCCATCTGCAGAGCAACAAGGCGGCCGAGGTGGTGGCGCATTGCGACGTGATCGAATCGATCGACCGGCCGAAGCTCGCCCGCGCGCTTGCCCGCGAGATGGATCGCCAGAGCCGCCATCAGCGTTGCTTCATTCAGGTCAATACCGGCGAGGAGCCGCAAAAGGGCGGGGTGATCCCGAGCGAGGCCGAGGCGCTTCTGACGCTGTGCCGCGACGAGCTCAGGCTCGACGTGATGGGCCTCATGTGCATCCCGCCCGCCGATCAGGAGCCGGCGCCGCATTTCGCGATGCTGGCGCAGATGGCCCGCGACTTCGGGCTCGAGGCGCTCAGCATGGGGATGAGCGGTGATTTCGAGACGGCCGTCCGCCTCGGCGCCACTCATGTGCGGGTCGGCACCGCGATCTTCGGGGAACGTCTGACGGGGTGAGCAGCCGCTCGGGGCGCTACTTGCCGGCCGTTGCCGCGCGCGATTTCACCAGCGCCTCATATTTCGACAGCCCGGCGGCGATCTCGTTTGCGACCCAGGGGCCGGCGACCGCGCCGCGTTGGGCCGCCGCGGGTTTTGCCGCCGTCGGCTTCGCCGGGGATGTGTTGGCGGTGGCCGTGATCGCCGTTGGTTTGCCGGTCGCCGTGCTGCCGTGCTTCGTCGCACTCGGCATGCCCGGCACCAGCGACGGGTTCATGAACAGCTGAAGGATCGCGGCGCCGGAGGTCGTCTGGCCCGATCCCGACTTGGCGGGATGCGTCCCGCCAGCGGCCTCTCTGCTCTTGGTCAGGGCGGCGGCTTGGGCTTTCAGGATCGCCTGGTTGCGCTGGTACCAATCGGAGCGGCGGAACTGGGTCGAGATCTCGCCCTTCGTCGGAACGCCCTTCGTCGGAACGCCGGCCACGATCCTGCCGTTCGCCACGGCTGCCGCAGGATTGGCGGCGCCGCTGATCCGGAGGCTGCGCTTCGCGATGGCCGCCTTGGCGGCCGCGGCGGCCGCGGGCGACGCATTCTTGGAGAGGCCGGCGACGAAGGCCTGCAACGCAGCGTCGGCCCTGGAGCTGAGCGGTTTGGCGCCGGGTGAGGCGGCGGTCGTCTTGGCGGCGGCGGCGGCTTGCGCCCCCGGGGCGGCGGCTTCGGCCGGTTTGGCTTCGGCGGCCTTCTTTGCGGCGATCCCGGTTTCGCCCGTCTTGGGCGCGGCGACCTGGGTTGTGCGGCGGGTGCCGGCGCCTTCGCCGAAGATCGCGGTATATATGTGCTGGCCCAGATCCTTGCCGGTCTCGTGCTCGATGACGACGTTGACGATGGCCGAGGCGGCGCCGATCAGCGCGCCGACCACGCCGCCGCCATAGAGCATCGAGCCGAGTATGCGCGGCACGGCGCCGATCTCGTCCTTCACCTCGCTGCGGTAGATCGAGCTGATGATCGGCAGGTGCTGCAGCGGATTGATGATGTCGAGGATGTCGTGGAAGTCGAAGGACCCGCCATCCCACAGCTTGAGGCCGTCGTTGGTCTTGCCGGACGCAGACCCGCCGCCCGCCACCGGCGCATTACCGGACGCAGATGTGCTTTTGGCCGCGGACGCACCGCCGCCCCATCTCGTGGGTGTTTTGCCGTCGGGGATCAGCGGCGAAACACCCCAGAGCTCGGGTTCGAAAACGGGTATCATCGCCCATGGTTAACGCAAGATTCGTGCCGTGGGGAAACTACGTAAAAACAATAACTTAGTGGCCGGCTGGTTCGTCTGGCGACGGCGCACCCGGCAGGAAACTCCTGCCCGGCCCGCCCCGATCGGCAAGATAGGTCCCCTGCCGCCCCCTTAGACCTTGGTCGCCGGCGGGTCTTGTGCTTGGTTTGCATCTGAACGCGCCCGACGGGGCCGCTGCCAGGCAGGACGAACTTTCGATGACAATCTACCGCGACTTCGACCGGGCGGCGCTCGACACCGCCTACAACAATTCGGGCGCCGTGCCCGACGCCGAGCAGGTCATCGCGCGTTGGGTCGCCGCCGGCGATGCGATGGCCGATGCGCCCGAGGCACGGCTCGATCTCGCCTATGGCCCCCGCCCGCGCCAGAGCCTCGATCTCTTCGTGCCCGACGGCGAGGGGCCGTTTCCGGTTTTCGCCTTCATCCATGGCGGCTATTGGCAGCGGCTCAACAAGCGGCCTTTCACCTGCTTCGCGCCCGCCTTCCTGGAGGCCGGCATCGCCTACGCCGCGATCGGCTATCCGCTCTGCCCCGACGTCCGGCTGACCGAGCTTGTCGAGAGCGTGCGCCAGGGCGTGGCCTGGCTTGGCACGGAGGGGCCGGCCCACGGGCTCGATCCGGCGCGCATCCATGTCTCCGGGCATTCGGCGGGCGGGCATCTGACCGCGATGATGATGAGCACCGATTGGACCGCGCGCGGCCTGCCGGCCGATCACGTCAAGTCGGGCTGCGCGATCAGCGGCGTCTACGATCTGGAACCCATCCGCCTCGGCGCGCTCAACGACGCCGTACGGCTCGACGAGGCGGAGGTCGCGGCGCTCAGTCCGATCCACAACCTGCCCGATCGTGCGGAGCATCTGACGCTCTGTGTCGGCGGCGACGAGCTTCCCGAATTCCTCCGCCAGCAGGCCGACTATGGGGCCGCCTGGCGCGCCAAGGGACTGCCGGTTGATGAGATGATCTCGGCGGGCGCCAATCACTTCACGGTGATCAACGCGTTGGGCGAGCCCGGCTCGCCCTTGTATCGCTCGATAACCAAGCAAATATTGCGGTAATCCGCCGACGCGGCCCGAAGAGGGGACGATCCCCGGATATCCTTCAGGGGCGTGCAGAACGCCGCTCGCGCGTATTCGTCCTGCGTGCTAGTCGTTATAGTATCGCGGCGCCCTCACAAGTCGGCGGGGCGATTGGTCGGCGTGACGCCGTTTGGGTGCGGGAGCGATGCAGAGCGGCAAGAAGATCTTGATCGTCGATGACGACAGCGAGCTGCGCGAGTCGCTCGGCGAGCAGCTGCGCCTCCATGAGGAGTTCGAGGTCGCCGAGGCGGAAAGCGGCAGCTCGGCGCTGGAGGTCACCAAAACCGATCACTACGACGCGATCCTGCTCGATGTCGGCCTGCCCGACATGGATGGCCGCGAGGTCTGCCGCCTGATGCGCCGGAACGGGGTCAAGGTCCCGATCGTCATGCTGACCGGCGCGGATAGCGAGGCCGACACGATCCTGGGCCTCCATGCCGGCGCCAACGACTACGTCACCAAGCCGTTCCGTCTGGGCGTGCTGCTGGCGCGGCTCAGGGCGCATATGCGCCAGCACGAGCAGAGCGAGGACGCAGTCTTTACCATCGGCCCTTACAATTTCCGGCCGAGCGCCAAGATGCTGATCGAATCAGAGACCGAAAAAAAGGTCCGCCTGACCGAGAAAGAGACGTCAATCCTTAAGTATTTGTTTCGCGCGGGCGGAAAGGTTGTGCCGCGTCAAACCTTACTTAACGAGGTCTGGGGTTATAACGCTGGGGTCACCACGCACACGTTGGAGACGCATGTCTACCGCCTGCGCCAGAAGATCGAAGCCGATCCGAGCAAGGCGGCCATTTTGCTGACGGAGCCGGGCGGCTACCGTTTGGCGCCCTGAGCGCCCCGCGCCTTCGCCCGCCGCCGAAAGCCGTTCGTTGATGGAGACCTCGCTTGGCCCACCCAGCCGCCGAGACTAATCCGGACGCGCCGTTCTTCGTGCGCTTCTGGGGCGTGCGCGGCAGCATCGCCTGCCCGGGGCGGGACTATGTGAAATACGGCGGGAACACCTCGTGCCTGGAGATGCGCTGCGAGGAGAACCTGCTGATCTTCGACGGCGGCACGGGGCTGCGCGAGCTGGGCGACATGCTGCAGGCCGAGCAGCCGCTCGACGCCGACATCTTCTTCACCCACACCCATGTCGATCACATCAACGGCGTGCCGTTCTTCCGGCCGCTCTTCGACAAGCAGAACCGTTTCACGGTTTCCGCCGGGCATCTGGAAGATGCGGTTGGCCTACGCACTGTGCTTGGCCAGCTCATGGAAGCGCCGATCTTCCCGGTGCCGCTCGAGATCTTCGGGGCCAAGATGGACTTCCGCGATTTCGAATTCGGCGACACGCTGACGCCCCGCCCGGGCATCGCGGTGCGCACGGCGGAGCTCAATCACCCCAACGGCGCCACCGGCTACCGGGTCGAGCATGGCGGCAAGTCGATCTGCTACGTGACCGACACCGAGCACCGCAAGCGCAAGCTCGACAAGAACGTCCTCGGCCTGATCAAGGGCGCGGACATCTTCATCTACGACGCCACCTATACCGACGACGAGTACCCGAACTATGCCGGCTGGGGGCACTCGACCTGGCAGGAAGGCATGCGCCTCGCCGACGCGGCAAAGGTCGGAACGTATGTCATCTTCCACCATGACCCGAGCCATGACGACGCGTTCATGGATGCTGTCGCCAAGGCGGCCGAGGCGGCGCGGCCCGGTACGCTCGTCGCGCGCGAGGGCATGGTGCTGATCCCCTGAGCGACGGGGACCCCCGGAGCGCCGCGGCGCGGGAGCACGACCGGATGACGGTCGATAACGATTCGAACGAGACGACCAAGCGGCGCAGCCTTGCGACCGTCGCCGGCGCGCTGCGCTTGCGGGCCAGCCGCGTCGGCCTGCCCGAGCGTTCGCCCGACAATATTCCCGAGCGCGTCGAGGAGGCGATCCATCAGCAGCAGGATGCGAGCGAGCGGCTGATCGGCTGGATCCAGCTCGCAGTCGTCATCACCTTCGGCACGCTCTACATCCTGTCGCCCAAGACATTCACCGCTAAGGCCGAGATCGTGCCGGTGCCGTACGCGCTCGCGGCTTATCTCATGTTCACGATCCTGCGGCTTGCGCTCGCCTATCGCGGGCGGCTCGCGGGCTGGTTCCTGACCGTCTCGGTGGTCGCCGATATGGGCCTGCTGCTAGGCCTCATCTGGAGCTTCCATATCCAGTACAACCAGCCGCCGTCTTTCTATCTGAAGGCCCCAACCCTCCTTTATGTCTTTATTTTCATAGCCTTGCGCGCACTGCGCTTCGAGGCGCGCTATGTGCTGATCGCAGGCTTCGTGAGCGCGCTCGGCTGGGGGTTCCTCATTGCCTACGTGGTCTACTCGCAGCCCGAAGACCCGATGATTACCCGCAACTACATCACCTACCTGACCTCGAACAGCATTCTCCTGGGCGCGGAGTTCGACAAGATCGTCTCGATCCTGGTCGTCACCGGCATCCTGGCGCTTGCGATCTGGCGGGCGCGGCGGCTCCTCGTCCGTGCGGTGGTGGAGCAGGCGGCGGCGCGCGACCTCTCGCGCTTCTTTGCGCCCGAGATCGCCGAGCGCATCAAGGCGGCCGACCACGAGATCCACGCCGGCGAGGGCGAGGCGCGTGACGCGGCGATCCTGACGACCGACATTCGCGGCTTTACGAAGTTTGCCGAGGCCGCCCCCGCGCGCGAGGTGATCGCGCTCCTGACCGAGTACCAGTCGCGCATCGTGCCGGTGATCCGCAGGAACGGCGGCAGCGTCGACAAGTTCCTGGGCGACGGCATTCTCGCGACCTTCGGCGCGGCGGTCCCGAGCGAGACCTACGCCGCCGATGCGCTGCGCGCCGCCGACGAGGTGATCGCTGTGGCCGACACTTGGGCGGCCGAGCGCGAGGCCGAAGGCAGGCCGCCAATCATCGTGTCGGTGTCCGTGACGACGGGCCGCGTCGTCTTCGGCGCGATCGGCGACGAGGAGCGGCTCGAATACACGGTGATCGGCGACCCGGTGAACCTGGCCGCCAAGCTCGACAAGCATTCCAAGGTCGAGAAGTGCCGCGGGCTCACCACGGTCGAGACGCTGACGCTGGCCGAGGCGCAGGGCTACGCGCCGCCCACCGAGCGCAAGGTGCGCCCGCGCCGCACGGTCGAGGGTGTGGCGATGCCGGTCGACGTGGTGCCGCTCGGCTAAGGGTGCGCGTTACTTGTAAGGATCGGCTGCGTCGCGCAGGCCGTCGCCGAGGAAGTTGAAGGCGAGCACGGTGACGATCACAGGGATCACCGGGATCATCAGCCAGGGATAGAGCGCGACCGCGTTGATGTCCTGGGCGTCGGTCAGCAGCACGCCCCAGCTCACGATCGGTTTGCGCAGGCCAAGGCCGAGGAAGCTGAGCGCGGTCTCGCCCAGGATCATCGCTGGGATCGAGAGTGTCGCCGAGGCGATCAGATGGCTGGTGAAGCTCGGCAGCAGATGGCGGCCGATGATGCGCTTGGGGCTCGCGCCCATGAGCTGGGCCGCGGTGCAAAAATCCTCCTCGCGCAGGGCCAGGAGCTTCGAGCGCACGGCGCGGGCGAGCCCCGTCCAGTCGAGCAGGCCGAGGATGATGGTGATGCCGAAATAGATCGCGAGCGGGCTCCATTTGGGCGGCAGCGCGGCGGAGAGCGCCATCCACATCGGCAGCGCCGGCAGCGAGCGCAGCACCTCGATGGTGCGCTGGACGATCGAATCGATCCAGCCGCCGTAATAGCCGGCGAGGCCGCCGATCACGATCCCGAGCACGAAGCTCACCGTGATGCCGACGAGGCCGATGGTGAGCGAGATCCGCGCCCCGACGACGATGCGCGAGAAGACGTCGTGGCCGAGGCGGTCGGTGCCGAGCAAGAAGAGCGTGCCGCCCTTGGCCGGGCAGACGAGATGAAAGCGCCCCTCGAGCAGCCCCCACCAATAGTACGTATCGCCCATGCAGAAGAACCGGATCTCCTGCACGTTTTCCCTGTCGGTGTGATAGATGCGCCGGCGTTTGCGCTTCTCCTCGATATCGGGCTTGAGGCCATAGACATAGGGCCCCACGAACTCGCCCTTATGGAAGAGGCGCACCTGCTGGGGCGGCGCCAGGATGAAATCGGAATTGCGGGTGTTGAGGTCGTAGGGCACCAGCGCTTCGCAGATCACGGCGGTGAAATAGAAGAACAGCAGCAGCACGCCCGACCAGACCGCGAGCTTGTGGCGCTTCAGCTTCCACCACATGAGCCGCCACTGGCCGGCCATGTAGTAGCGCTCCTGCTCGGGCGAGACCGCCTCGATCGAATAGGGATCGAAGGGCGTCTTGGAGACGAAATGCTCGAGCTTGGCGGCGCCGCCGGTGTCGTTCGGGGGTGGGGTCATTTCTCGGCACCCCCGTGCAGGCGGATGCGCGGGTCGAGCCAGGCGAGCGCCAGATCGGAGAGCAGCACGCCGATCACGGTCAAAAGCGCCAGGAAGATGAGGAACGAGCCGGCCAGGTACATGTCCTGGCTGAGCAGCGCGTTGTAGAGCATCTTGCCCGTGGTCGGCAGGTTGAGCACGACCGAGACGATCACCGCGCCCGAGATCACCTCCGGCAACAGGTTGCCGATATCGGAGATGAACGGGTTGAGCGACATCCTGAGCGGATATTTCACCAGCAGCTTGAAGGGCGGCAGGCCCTTGGCGCGGCCGGTCACGACATACTGCTTCTGAAGCTCGTCGAGCAGATTGGCCCGCAGCCGGCGGATCATGCCGGCAGTCCCCGATGTCCCGATCACAATGACCGGTATGGCCAGGTGCTGCAGGATCGAGACGATCTTGTCCCAGTTCCACGGCTGGCCGATGTACTTGTCGTCCATGAGGCCGCCGACCGAGAGCCCGAACCAGACATTGGCGAAATGCACCAGCACCAGCGCCAACAGGAAGTTGGGCGTGGCGAGGCCGAGGAAGCCGAAGAAGGTCAGCCCGTGGTCACCCCAGCTGTATTGATGCGTCGCCGAGTAGACACCGATCGGGAAGGCGACGATCCAGGTGAAGATGATCGTCGTGAAGCTCAGGATGAAGGAAAGCCACATGCGGTCGCCGACGATCTGGGCAACCGGCTTCTCGAACTCGAAGGAATAGCCGAGATCGCCCTGGACCAGGCCCCAGACCCACACGACATACTGTTCCCATAAGGGCTTGTCGGCGCCGTATTGAATGCGCAGCGCTTCGAGCTGTTGCGGCGTGATCGAGGAGCCACGCGACTCCAGCTCGTTCATCATCGTCTCGAAGAAGTCGCCCGGCGGCAGCTGGATGATCACGAAGACGATGAGGCTGATCGCCAACAAGGTGGGGATCATGATCATCAGGCGGTGGACGATGTAGCGGAACATGGGCGCGCTCAGGTCCCCGGCCGCGTTCGGACGCGCGGACATCCGCCGCGGCCGCTCACGCAAGCACGCGTCGAGCCGGGCGTCGTCACCGCGAACAGGGTTCGGCGCAAGGCACTACTTGGCACGATGCGGGACCTCATGGACCGTCGTTAGGGTGAACACCCCTGCCCCGCGATCGGTTTGTCGCCGCGGGTTTCCCGCAGTCTGCGCACTGTGCCGCGGGGGTCAAGCCCCGTCTGCCCGATGACCGAGGGGAGGCGAATTTGCGTGCGGGTCGATGGCTGGGCGGTCGGGTCAGTTGGCGGCGGCCTTGGAGGTCTCGCGCCGCGACTGCTTGCCGGTCTGCGGTTTGGGTTCGAGCCAGAACCGGTCGGGCTCGTAGATGCCGAAATGCGCGCCGGGATCCCAGTTGTAGACGCCCATCTTCGGCACGTTGTGGAGACGTGAGGCCACCACCACGGGCTGTTCCACGCCGGCGATGGTGCCGATCGTGTAGACCTGATCGGTGAAGATCGCCAGCATCTCATGCCAGATGCGTTTCCGCTCCTCCGCAGTCTTGGCCTGCTCCCAGGTGTCGTTGAGCTCGAGGAGCTTCTGCGCCATGGGCAAATCGACCTTTGCACCGACCTTTCCACTGGTTTCGCGGAACTGGCCCCATTTCGGCCATTGCAAGTGGATCTGGTGGGTCGGCGCCAGTTCTTCCGGCGACATCCCGGGCGTCGGCAGGCCGTTGTCGAGGCCCGACCACATCGACATCATCGTCTCGCCCGAGAAGACGCGCCGCCGCAGGACCTCGCGGCGATAGACCTTGCGGAACAGGCGGATGCCGATCTTGCGCCAGGTATCCTCGACCAGCGACAGCACGTCGCCATGCTCGCCGCTCTCGCCGGTAATCTCGACGAGGACCTCCATCTCGCGGCCATCGGGCAGCAGGCGGTAGCCCTGGCTGTTGCGCTTGGTGAGCCCCATCTCGTCGAGCAGCTTGTTCGCCGCCTTGAGGTCGTAGCGCGCCCAGGCCTGCTGGTACGCCTTCTTGAAGAGCGGGCTCGCCGGCAGCACCGCATTGGCTCCCTCGATGGCGAAGCCGAAATAGAGCACCTCGTTGATCTCGTGCCGGTTGATCGCAAGCGAGAGCGCGCGCCGGAAACGCACGTCGCGGATCACCTTGCGCCAGACTTTGTCCTCGACGTTGAGGTTCGGATAGAACGCGATGTGCGAGCCTTCGCCGGTGCGCCACATATTGACCTTGAAGCCGTGCCGCGCGGCGCCCTGGGTCAGGAAGGCGTATTTGTCCGAGGGCAGGTAGCGCGCCTGCAGGTCGGTCTCACCGGCGCCGGTCTTGACCGGAATGATCTTGGGCGCGGCGAGCACCATGATCACCTGGTCGATATAGGGCAGCTGGCGGCCATTGGCATCGATGCGGTGGTAGAAGGGATTGCGCGTGAAGAGGAAGCGCTCGGCCGGCGGCTTGGTGCGCAGGATCCAAGGCTGCAGCGTCGGCAGGTCCGGATTGTCGAACTTGTACATCCGGTCCATCGTGTGGTGGAGCGAGGCCCAATTGCTCCGCCGCAGGATTTTCTTGGCGAGCGCGCGCAGCTTCTTCGCTTCCACATAACGCGCGTGGAACTGTTTCAGATAGTGCGCCGGCCGGTAGATGAAGAGCGCGGTGGCGCCGGCAAGCGCGGGCAGGAAGAACGGGTTGGGCTTCGACCAGCTGTAGCGGATCGTGTACTTGTCGATGATCTCGACCTTGGGCTTCTCGCCGTCGACCAGCAAAGTCTGCGGCGGGCCCAGCAGTGAGAGCTTCTTGTTGTTGGCGACGTCCTCCCAGTAGTAGCGGAAGTCCTCGGTCGTGAAGGGATGTCCGTCGGACCAGCGGTGGCCCTTGCGCAGATGGAGGGTGAAGATGCGGCCGTCCTCCTCCTCGTAGCGCTCCAGGAGATCGGCGACGAGCTCGTACGTCTCGTCGTATTTCACCAGCCGCGCGTAGCCGTAGACGACCATGAGCCGCGTGTCGCGCGGCCGCGCCATCAGGATGCGGAGCGTGCCGCCCTGACGGCCGAGCGTGTAGCGCTTGCCGTCGGGCTTGTAGATCCGCGGTATCTCGGGCAAGCGGCCTGCGATGGGCGGCAGCTTGCCGGCCTTGACCTGGTTGGCGAGATCCGGGGTTTCCTTGAGCTTGAGCGTCTCTTTGAGCTCGGGCGCCTGGGCGAATGCAGCGACGGGAGCGGTCAGGATCAGAACGGCCGAGAGGACGAAGCGCAGTCTCATGCGGCGATCTCCTTGGCGTCGGCATTCACGTTGGCGCGCACGAAGTGGCCGTCGCCCAGATCGATCAGCGTCGTGTGGTTGGTGTCGGTGATGGTGAAGGGCGCGGGCCAGGCATCCGGGATCGAGGCCTTGCCTTCCATCAGCGCCGTGAAGTCGAGCTTTCGCGTGAGATCGGGATCGGGCACCGCGGCGAGCAGAGTCTTGGTGTAGGGGTGGCGCGGGTCCTTGAACAACAGCTCCTTGGGCGCGCTTTCCACGATGCGTCCGGCGCACATCACCATGATGCGCTCGGCGATGTAATGCACCACGGCGAGGTTGTGCGAGATGAACAAGTAGGTGAGGTCGAGCTCGGACTGCAGCTCTTTCAAGAGGTTCAGGATCTGCGCCTGGATCGAGACGTCGAGCGCGGAGACCGGCTCGTCACAGATCAAAAGCTCGGGCTTCAAGGCAAGTGCGCGGGCGATGCCGATGCGCTGGCGCTGGCCGCCGGAAAAGCTGTGCGGGTAGCGGTTGAGGAAGCGCATGTCGAGGCCGACCAGGCGCATCAGCTCGCGCACCATGTTGCGCCGGGTTTCGGGCGTACCGACGCCGTGGATCACCAGCGGCTCGGAGACGATGTCGAAGATCGTCATGCGCGGGTTGAGCGAGCTGAACGGATCCTGGAACATGAACTGCATCTTCGGGCGGAACTTGGTCAGCGGCTCGCCTTTGAGCGCCAGGAGATCGACCGATTGGCCACGGTCGTTGAAGGTGACGCTGCCGGCATCGGGCGAGAAGGCACGCATCAGGATCTTCGAGAGCGTGGTCTTGCCGCAGCCGCTCTCGCCGACGAGGCCGAGGCACTCGCCGCGTTTCAGATCGAAATCGACGCCGCTGACCGCATAGACCTTGCCCTCGTCGGTGCCGCCGAACCAGCCGGACTTGCGGATTTGGAAGGCCTTGCGGATATCGCGGACGCGCAGGAGCGGCCCTGCCTCGTCGGCGCCCTCGGGCCAGGGCTCGCGCTTCACCAGCATGTCGCTGCTGCCATGCTCGATGGCGCGGAGCGGCACCAGCTTCTCGCCCTTGGCCATGTTGAAGCGGGGCACGGCGCGGAGCAGGCCGTTCAGGTAGGGATGCGTCGGCCGGGTGAAGATGTCCTCCACCGTGCCGCGCTCCATGATGTGGCCGTGATACATGACCACGACCTCCTCGGCGACATTGGCGACCACCCCCAGATCGTGGGTGATGATGAGGACCGCCATGTTGAATTCGCGCTGGAGGTCGTTGATCAGCTTCAGGATCTGCGCCTGGATGGTGACGTCGAGCGCGGTCGTCGGCTCGTCGGCAATGAGGAGCGCCGGCCGGCAGATGAGCGCCATCGCGATCATCGCGCGCTGGCGCAGCCCGCCGGAGAGCTCGAAAGGATAGGTGCGCAGCGCCTTCTTCGGTTCCGGGAAGCCGACCAGACGCAGCATCTCCGCGGTGCGCGCCGCGCATTCCTTCTTGTCGACGTCCTCGTGCAGCGCCAGCGCCTCGCCGATCTGGTCGCCGATCGTGTGCAGCGGCGAGAGCGAGGTCATCGGCTCCTGGAAGATGATCGAGATGCGCCCGCCGCGGATCGCCCGCATGTCGTTGCCGTCGGGGCGCAGCTTGGCAATGTCGATCACGGTGCCCGGCCGCTCGGGGTCCTGGAACAGGATCTCGCCGCCGGCAATCCGGGCGACATTCGGCAGGATCCCCATAATCGCCTGGGAAACAACGGTTTTTCCGGATCCACTCTCGCCGACCAGAGCGACCGTCGAGCCCGGCCGGACGCGGAAGCTGACCCCGCGCACGGCCTCCAGCACGCCGCCATGGACGTCGAAATGGACCTCCAGGTCCCGGACCGTCAGAAGGTCGCTCACAGCACGCTCCCCCGGCTGGCGCTCACCGCGCGGCCATCCTGATGCTCGATGACGAGGCCGAGGGCGGCGAAATTGCGGAGTGTGGAGTCGGAGAGCTTGACGCCGTTCGATGCTGCGGCACTGGCGCTGCGCGCCGCGATGTCGTCGAAGCCTTCAATGATCGAATCGATGCCAAGCCGGTGACTCCCGCCGCTGATCTTCAAGTGCATCCACCCTTTCGAGCGGTCGCGGCGCGTGGAGTAGAAAGCGAGCTTGACCCGCTCCACCTCGCGCCAGGGGAGACTAACGCGGCCCGCCCCCAAAATCGACAAGCCGTTTCGAGCTATGCCGTCTTGGTCTACTTCGTAGTCGCTCGTCTGCCTGAGCCAGGTGCGCAGGCCGAAAACCACGAAGACCGCCATCAGCGCGGCCAGGATCAGCCCAGCATAGAGGTTGCCCCAGGTGGCGATGAGCGGCAGAGCGGTGAGCACGATCCCGAAGCCGGCGCGCAGATAGTCGCCGCGCAGCTCAGCGGCGGGATAGCGGTAGCGGCGGCCGCTCATGGGCGCGCGGCCCGGGCCGGTTCGTGCGCCGGAAAGACGGTGTCGGCGCTGAGCCAATGCGTGGCGGACTGCGACCCCGTGCGGCGGATGAACGCGGCGACGAAGGCATCGGCGGGCGGGTCGTGGGCGAGGTGATGGGTGAGGAGCCCGGTCGGCTCGTCGCGGTCGGCGGCGCCGGTGCGGCGTGCATGCAGGTGGTCGATCGCTGCCGTCAGCGCCGCGTCGGTCCCGACGAATTTCCGACTGCCCTTCCAGTCGATCACGTCGATATGCGCGTTGACCTGGGTGAGGCCGCGCACCGCCTCCGCACGCCGGCGCGGCCCGAAGCTCGAGAGCCCGCGATAACCCATCTCGTGCAGCATCGGCACGATATGCGGGGCGATGCGGTTCCAGGGCGGAACCATGACCGGTAGCACGCGCGGGCCGAATAGCTTTTGCAGGTGCTCCCAGCCGACGCCCAACTCGGCGATCACGATCTCGGTCGGGCGCTCGCGGCCGAGCTCGATCTTCTTGGCACCCTCACCCGCATGATTGGCGTGCGCATAGCCGTGTTGAAGCACGCCGACGGTAGCGCCGCTCTCATCGATCCGCGCCGCGAGCGCGGCCTCCGCGTTCCTGGGGATCACCGCGAGGGCCAGCGGGGCGGCGGTCTCGACGGCCGTGGCCAGCAGTCGGTCGAGGGCGTCGCTCGGCGCGACCGCGTCGTCGTCGCGCCACCACAACGTGGCGGCAAGGCCGGCCTCGTTCCAGGCATCGAGCTCGCGAGAAAGATCGTCCCAATCAGCCATGACGAGCATCATGTGACTTGAGCCAGCTGCGGAGCATGCGCAGGCTCGTGTTAGCCCCGCCGAGGTCGACCGGCGAGCGGCCCGGCGAGGTTGCTGCCGCGGCATCGATTGCCTGTGCGAGCCGGGCCGGGTCGAGATCGGGCTCGGCGAGCATAACCGCGCGGCCGCGGGCGGCCAGGCGTTCGGCGCGCAGGGTCTGCTCGGTCTCGCCGCCGGCCGCGAAGGGAACGATCACCGCGCGGGCGCCCGCGCTCAATATGTCCGCGACGGTATTGTAGCCGCCCTGGCTCACCGAGACAGCGGAGGCGGCGAGCACGTTGAGGAAATCGGCGCGCGACTCTTCGATCACGATGCCGCCGCCGGCTGTCTTTGCGGCCCGGTCGAGCTCGGCCCGGGCCTTTGGCGCGATCGCATGTCCGGTCAGAAGCCGCCAGGTCTTTGCGGCGAGGCGGCTTTGCCTCCGCGCCTCGATGGCCGCCTGCATCAGCGCGGCGCCGACCGCCCCACCGCCGGCCGAGACCACCACTTCGTCCCAGCCCGGATAGCCCGGCCGCGCCGCCGAGGGCGGCTCGGGCGCGAGGTAGCCGGTGTAATGGATGCGCTCGGCGAAGCGGTCGGCGGGTGGGAAGGTTTCCTCGAAGCGCGCCAGCGCCGGATCGCCATGAACGAGGATTTGGTCGAAATACGTCTCGGCCCAGTCGGCGGCCTCGGCGATGCGCTCGGGCTTGCGGCCGGTCTGCAGTATGTCGCGGACCGAGCAGACGATGAACGGGCGCGGGGTCATGGCGCGGGCACGTTCCAGGAGCGGCAACAGCTCGAAGCGCATCTGGCGGCGGCCGAAGGGGAACATCTCGACGATCAGCGCGTCGGGCTCCGTTTCCGAAAGCAGCGCAAGCAGGCGGTCGCGCCGCCGCGCCTTGAACGCATCGTCGACCGGGGCGCCGTCGGCATCGGTGAGCGCGCTGAAATCGTCGCGCTCGCAACGCACCGGCTCGAGCTGGTCGAGCCGCGCCGCGCCGATCGAGAGATCCGGAACCGGCAAACCGCCGGAAGCGATCCGCACTTCCGCGATGGTGCTGGCCAGTGCCCGGGCCAGGATCGCCGCGCGGCGCAGATGGCCCGAGCCCAGCAGGTGCTGCACATATATGAGAACACGGCGCTGTTCGGTCGGGCGATCGGTCATGGCGCGGGCGCCTTCGCTGCGTCTTCGTCTTGATCGACCGTGAGCGGGATGTTGAGCCGGGTGATCGCGAAGGCGCCGTCCTCGCCCGCTTCATAGAGATGCGCCACGCCCCAGCCCAGTGTTACGGGCATCTTGGCTTTCATGTCCCAGCCGGTGGCGAGCGAATAGGCGGCGCGGAGGACACCGTTGTGGGTGACGGCGATGGTCGGTTGGCCGGCTGCGGCTGTGTCAGCCGCCCATCCGGCGAAGCGGTCGCGGACGTCGCGCGGGCGCTCACCGCCGGGCGGTGTGAGGTCGAGGCCACGCGCCTCGTTGCGGGCCAGCGCCTCGCCCAGCTCGGCGCGGAGGTCGTGCAGGACCCGGCCCTCCCATTCGCCCCAATCGGCTTCCATGAGGCGCGGATCGCTTGCGGGATCGGGTGCGCCCAATAGTGCAGCGGTCTCGCGCGCGCGGGCGAGCGGGCTCGTCACCCAGGCGAAGTCGTCGAGTTCGGCCGGCAGCGACCAGGTTTCCGCCATCTGGCGGCCGCGCGGGCTCAAGGGGATATCGGTATGGCCCTGGATGCGGCCCTCGTCGTTCCAGGCCGTGGGCGCGTGGCGGATGAGGGCGATGGCGGTCACGATCGCCGCCCGCCGACAAGCGCAGTGAGCGCGGCGTCGAGCATCGCCGATGCGCCGTCGATTGCATGCTCGGCCGCCACCGACCGCATTGCCGCGGCGCCCATGGCCCGCCGTTTCTCGGGATCGTCCAACAGCGCGGCGACGGCTTCAGCAAAGGCCGCGGCATCGCCCATCGGCGTCAGCAGCCCGGTGCGACCGTGCGCGACGATCGCCGGCACGCCGCCGCCATCGCCGGCGACCACGGGCAGGCCGCTCGCCTGGGCCTCGAGCAGCGCCATGCCGAAAGCCTCGTTGACCGCCGGCCAGACGAAGAGATCGGCCGAGGCGTAGATCGTCGGCAGCGCTTGCAGCGAAACCGCCGGCTGGAACCGAACGCGCTCAGCGACGGACGCGAAGGCGCTCTCGATCGCGGACTTCGCCTCGCCGTCGCCGACGATGACGAGCTGCCATGGCCGGTCGGTAAGCCGCGCGAGCGCCTCGGCGAGCACCCGGTAGGAGGCTTCCTTGTCGCCGGGGCGCATCATGGCGACCGCAAGCAGCCAGGGTTGGCGCGGATCGAGCTTGAGGCGCCTCGCGAGCTCGGCTCGATGGGTCTCACGTGAAGCGGCTGCGGTCGCGAACGGCTTGGGGTCGAGGAAAGGCTTGAGCGCAAGCGGGCGACGGCTGGCCGGCCGCAGCGGCGCCACGCAGTCGAGATCGGCGGGATTGAGGCCGATCACCAGATCGGCGCGCCTGATCGCCGCCTCGACGGCAGCGTGGTAATCGGTCCACGGTCCCGCCGCGCGCTTTGGCGCGTGCGAGGCCTCGGCAACGACATAGGGAATGGAGAGCGCGTCGGCGACGGCGGGGCCCAGCCAATCGGGCGCCTTGTAATAGAGGTGATAGGTGAACCAGAGCTCGGGCCGCTCGCGGGCGGGTGCAGCGCGGGCGCGCTCGATGAGACGGGCGGCCGTGCGCTCGCCCCGCCGCCGCAAGGTGTCGAGCGCTTTGGGATCGGGCTCGGCGGCGCGGCTGCGGAGCTTCGATGCGAGCCTCACCTCGTGACCCCGTCGGCGCAGCGCCGCCCGCAACAGCCGCGCGACGCGGCGATCGCCGGACGGGGTCGGATGGGTCGGCGGCTTGAGCGGCGCGTAGAAGGAGATTCTCACAATCCCGGCCTCACGGTCCCTGCCCTACCGGAGCGACCTTACAAGCCCGGTACTCCAAGATCGAGTTGCGACGGTCGGTCTCACGCGCTGTCGGCGGTGGCAGGTGCGGGCGTCCTTCGGCCCGTGGCGGTCGCCGGAGAATTCCCGGTCGGCTGTGCGCCGAACATCGCGGCGAGCCGGTCGAGCCCGGCGTCCTGGCCGAAATGCGCGCGGAGATGGTCCTGGCCCGCGGCGGCCAGCCGCGCCCGCAAGGCCGGGTCGCCGATGAGCCGCGCCAGCGCCTCGGCCAGCGCCGCGGGATCGTCGGGCGGCACCAGGGCGCCCGTCACACCGTCCTCGATCAGCTCGGGAACACCCGAGACCGCGGTCGAGAGACAGGCGAGCGCCTGGCTCTGCGCCTCCATCAGCACGTTGGGCAGGCCGTCACGGTCGCCGTCCTCGGCAATCCGGCTCGGCAGTACGAAGAGATCGGCCGCACGCAAGGCGGTCAGCACGGCGGTCTGCGCCTGGGCGCCGCGCCAGTCGATACGGTCGGCGATACCGAGCGCCGCCGCCTGCGCTTGCAGCGCACGCGCCTTGCCGCCGCCGATATGGATCCAGCGCCAGTTGAGGTCGGTGAGCCGGGCGAAGGCCGCGATCAAGACTGCGAAGCCTTTCTTGGGGACGATGCGCCCGACCGAGAGGAGCGTGACCGGGGCCGCCGGGTCGCTGCCGTCGGCAGTGCTTCGGCGACGATCGGGCGGCGGCGGGAAGCGCGCGAAGTCGAGGCCGTGATAGACGAGGCGCACTTTTTCGGGCGCGGGCGCCAGCCCCGCCAGATGCGCGCGGCCCGCCTCGGTACAGGTAACGAGCCAGGCGAGCTCGCGCAGCTTCTCCACGACCTCCCAGTCGGGCGTGGTCCAGATGTCCTTGGCATGCGCCGAGCAGGTCCAGGGCAGGCCGGTCATCAGGGCCGCGTAGCGCGCCACGCTGGCGGGCGTATGAAGGAAATGCGCATGGAGGTGGCGGATATCGGGATCGAGCTCGCCCGCCAGGACCATCGCCTGGCCGAAGCGGCGAATGCGATTGCGTGTGAGGTCGCGGCGCAGATCCTTGAGCCAGGCCGACCGCGCGGCGCGGTAGCCCGGCAGCCGCCGCGCCCGCCGCCAATTGCGCAGGACGCGGGCCGGCTCGTCGCGCAGGTATTCCGGAAGGTAGCTGACGGGCGCGGTGATCTCGTCGTGAACGGGATGATGCGCCGGGTCCGTCGGATGGCGCAGCGAGACGATACGGATGTCGAGCCCGCGCCGTTCGAGACCGAAGATCTCCTGGGCGATGAAGGTTTCCGACAGCCGCGGATAGCCCTTCAGGATGAAGGCCACCGCGGCGCTGGAAGTCGCAGGCGACCGCCCGGGCCGGTCCCCGCCCCCGCTTCCCGGCGGTTTCAGAGAGGTCATCGAACCGGGATGGCCAGCGGTATCCGGCTCGGCCGCGGCTCGGCCAGCCAGCGGTCGACGCGTCGGTTGACGTTGGTGAGGCCGTCGAGCAGTCCCGGCACGATCGTGTCGGAGGGAACGCTTTGTTGCGGCAGGTGACGCAGCGCCGTCGCCATCGTCTCGGCGTCGCGCGAGCCGTCATCGACCAGCATCCTGATGAGCCCGATTTCCTGCGCCCGCTCGGCACGGATGAGCTGCTCGCGTCGCGGCTCGGTGCGCGGCACGACGAGCGCGCGTTTGTCGAAGGACAGGATCTCGCAGAAGATGTTGTAGCCGCCCATCGCGACGATGCCCGCGGCACCGGCCATCAGGCTTTCGATATGGGCATCGAAGGTGAGGGCCTTGACACGGGTCAGCTTGTTGGTGCGCTCCAGGAAGTCGGCGCGCAGCTCCGGCGCCATGAAGGGGCCGAGCACGATGAGCGAGTTGTACGGCAGGGCGTCGTCGTACTCGTAGGCACGCAGCACCCAGTCGACCAGCGCTTCGCCGTCGCCGCCGCCGCCGGGCGTGACCAGAAGATACGGCGGCTCGATCAGATCGGGGCTCTCAGCCGGGGCCAGCGAGGCGGCCTTGGGAAGGCTGCGCTGGAGATAGCCGGTGTAGATCATGCGGCGGCGCACCGATTCGGGAATGTCGATGCCTTCGAGCGGATCGCATACCTGCGGCAGGCCGTAGACCCAGATCTCGTCGTAGAACTCCTGAATGCCTTCGAGGGCGCGTTTCCGCTCCCATTCGGGCGCCAGCAATGCGGGCTCGTCCATCACGTCGCGCAGCCCGAGCACGCAGGGCACGCCGCGGTCCTTCATGAGCTGCAGCGTGTTGCGCACCTCGCCGCGCAGGCCGAGCGGCTCCTTGTCGACCAGGAACAGGTCGGGCTCGAAGATGTCGGCGGTGTGCTCGATGATCGATTCGCGGATCGCCAGCGTCTGCGCCAGATCGATATGCAGCGAGAGCGAGGTGTAGCCGCCGTCGCGCAGCTTGATGACGCCGGGGATACGCACGAAGTCGACGCGGGCGCGGAAGTCGAAGCTGCCGATGATCGGCGAGCCCGACAGGATCAGGACCGACACATCCTTGCTGTGCTCGACGAGCGCATGCGCGATCTCGCGGCAGCGGCGCAGATGGCCGAGACCGAAAGAGTCATGACTGTAGATGAGGATGCGCGCACTGCGCCCGCCCGTGTCCACGAACTCCTCCCCGCCGGACTGCCTCTCCCCCACGAGTAAGGCGCGGGAGTATGCCACGGAAGCCAAGTGATCGGAAATACTTTCGAAATAGTCGCAAGTATTCGCCATGCTTTCGCCACATATGGGAATACTACCGTACACCTCGAAAAATGTACGTACGTGACGCAAGGCACCCGGTGCCGCCCGTACGACCGGACATCGGATTGCACGGGCGTTTACGCTCCGCTTGGGCTGCGCTAACGTGGGCGCTGCCGTGGCCCACATCGAAGGGGACGTGGGATCTCATGTCGCGGCGGTTTCCCTGCGGCGCCGCATGTTCTGTGGCTTTCGTCATGAATGGCCGCAGGGCAGGGTTGGGGGAGTTCGGGCCGGCGCATGACCCAGATGGAACCGACCATCTTCAAGTTCATCTGGCGGTATTCCAAGCGCCAGCAGTTGATGATGCTCGGCCTCACCGTGGCCTCGTGGCCGATCCTCTACTACACGCTGGAACTGCCCAAGATCATCATCAACCAGGTCATCGGGCCCGGCTCCGGCGGTGCACAGAATGTGCCGATCTACGGCATCCAGTTCGATACCATAACGGCGTTGATCGGCCTTTGCTTTATCTTCCTCGTGCTGGTGCTGATCAGCGGCGGCATCAAGTATTTCATCAACGTGTTTCGCGGCCGGCTTGGCGAACGCATGCTGCGGCGCCTGCGCTACCAGCTCTATGCGCGCCTGCTGCGCTTTCCCCTGCCGCATTTCAAGAAGGTCGCGCCCGGCGAGATCATTCCGATGATCACCGCGGAAGTGGAGCCGGTGGGCGGCTTCATCGGCGATTCGATCGCGTTGCCGGCCTTCCAGGGCGGCATGCTGCTCGTCTATCTGGGGTTCATCTTCGCCCAGGATCCGTTCCTGGGTGCCGCCGCGATCGCGCTCTACCCGGTGCAGATCTGGCTGATCCCCAAGCTGCAGAAGCGTGTCAACCAGCTCGCCAAGCAACGTGTGCGAACGGTCCGTCAGCTTGCCGACCGGATCGGCGATACGATCAGCGGCGTCCAGGAGGTACACGCGCACGACACGTCACGGCTGGAGCGCGCCGACATCGCGACCCGGCTCGGCAGGATCTACGAGATCCGCTACAAGCTCTTCAAGCTCAAGTTCTTCATCAAGTTCCTCAACAACTTCATCGCCCAGCTCACCCCGTTCTTCTTCTACTCCGTCGGCGGCTACCTGGTGATCGAGCGCGAGATAACGCTTGGCGCGCTGGTCGCGGTCATCGCGGCCTACAAGGATCTCGCCTCGCCCTGGAAGGAGCTGCTCAGCTACTACCAGCTGAAGGAAGACGTGAAGATCAAATACGAGCAGGTGATCGAGCAGTTCCAGCCGCCGGAGATCCTCGACGCCGCGCTGCAGCTCCCGCCCGAGGGCAAGATCGAGAAGCTGAGCGGTGATTTCTCCGCCTCCAATGTCAGCCTGTCGGAGGACGGGCGCGTCAAGAACGTCGATTCGGTCACGCTCACCTTCAAGCTCGACGAGCATGTCGCCATCGTCGGTCCCGGTGGCTCCGGCCGCGATGAGCTGGCCCAGCTTCTCGGGCGCCTCGTCTTCCCGACCACCGGCTCGATCCGCATCGGCGGCACCAACGTCACGGAGCTGCCCGAATATGTGACCGGCCGACGGCTCTCCTATGTCGGTCAGACGCCCTACATGTTCGCGACGACGGTGCGCGAGAACCTGTTCTACGGCCTGAAGCACGCCCCGCATGAGCGCGAACTCGAAGGCGACGCCAAGGCCCATCACGAACTTGAAGCCGAGAACGCGCTGTTATCGGGCAACGACCCCGACGATTTCCTGGCCGACTGGATCGACTATGGCGATGCCGGGGTCGACACCGTCGAGGCGCTCGAAAGCCGGGCGATCGAGGTGTTGAGGGCGGTCGGCATGGAGCAGGATATCTACCGCATGGGCCTGCTCGGCACGATCGATCCGGCGGTCGAGCGAACACTCGCCGAGGGCATACTCACGGCGCGCAAGACCTTGCGCGAGAAGTTCGAAGGCAGCAAGGAGGCGCGCCTCGTCGAGCCCTTCGACGACGCCGCCTACAACAACAACGCGACGCTCGGCGAGAACCTGCTGTTCGGCACGCCGGTGGGCGAGGCCTTCGATATGGAGCGCCTCGCGCTCAACCCGTACGTGCTCGAAGTGCTGGAGAAGGCGGGGCTCATCGCGGACATGCTGAAGATGGGCCGCTCGGTCGCCGAGACCATGATCGAAATCTTCGCCGACCTGCCGCCGGGCCACGAATTCTTCGAGCAGTATTCCTTCATCAGCTCCGAGGACCTGCCCGAGTACCAGACCACGCTGTCGCGCACGGCGCGGCAGAGCTTCGAGGAAATGCGCGAGGACGACCGCGAGCGTCTGCTCTCCCTGCCCTTTAAGCTGATCCCGGCGCGCCACCGCCTCGACGTGCTCGACGATGCGATGCGCGCGCGTCTCCTGGAGGCGCGCAAGGTGTTTGCCGACGGGCTGCCCGAGGAATTGAAGGGCACGGTCGAGTTCTTCGACGCCGAAAAATACAACGCCGCCGCGACGTTGCAGGATAATATCCTGTTCGGCAAGGTGATCTACGGCCAGGCCCAGGCCCAGAACAAGGTTGCCGAGATGATCACTGAAACCCTGAAAGCGCTCGATCTGACCGGGGCGGTGATGGAAGCGGGCCTCAACTATCACGTCGGCGTGGCCGGCTCACGGCTCTCCGGATCGCAGCGCCAGAAGATCGGTTTCGCCCGCTCGATCATCAAGCAGCCCGACGCGCTGGTGGTGAACGAAGGCATCACCGCGATGGACTCGGCCGCGCAGATGACCGTGCTCGAGACGGTGCTCTCGACCTTCAAGGACCGCGCTGTCATTTGGGCCTTGCACCGCCCGTCATATGCTCAGCGCTTCGACAAGGTCGTGGTCATGCGGGGTGGCCGCGTCGTCGAGCAGGGTACGTTCGAGTCGCTGAACAGGGAGGGGACCGCCCTCCATGACCTGTTGAAGGACGAATAGGCGGGGTCCCCGCGAGAGGAGGATAAGGTGAGCCTCAACGAAGAAGTCGAATTGCTGCGGAACATTCCGCTGTTCTCGAATATCGAGCCGTCGAAGTTGAAGCTGCTCGCGTTCACCTCCGAGCGGGTCGCCTACGATCCGGGCCAGGAATTGTTTCACCAGGGCGATGACGGCGATGCCGCTTACATCATTATCGGCGGCGAGGCCGACATCATCATCGAGACCGCCAACGGCCCGTTCACGGTTGCGACCTTCAAGCGCAACGATATCGTGGGCGAGATCGCGATCCTCTGCGACGTGCCGCGGACGGCGACGGTGCTGGTCAAGGAGAAGCTGGAGACGCTGGTGATCTCCAAGGAGCTGTTCTATCGCCTGATCCTGGAGTTTCCGCAGATCGCGGTGGAGATCATGCGCGAATTGGCGCAGCGTCTGGAGCGCATGAACACGCAGCTTCGCGAAATACAGGCGGCGAAATAAGCGCCAGGATCGTCGGCGCACCGGGCCGATCCGCGATGAACCGCCTGGACCGCATGATCGCGCGGCTGACCGCCCAGCGCGCCTGCCTCGCCCATGCCGCCGGGCTGATCGCCGAACTGCCGGGGCCGGTGCTGGAGATCGGCTTCGGCAAGGGCCGCACCTACAGCTTTCTCCGCGAGGTGTTGGCCGAGCGCGAGATCTACGCCTTCGACATCGACGGCGCGCCGCAGACCGATTGGGGCCCGGATGCGGCGCATTTCTTCGCCGGCGATTTCCGCGAGACCTTTCCGCACGTGTTGGAGCGGACCGGCGCACCGGCCGCGCTCGCCCATTGCGACATCGGCAGCGAGGATGCAGCGCGGGATGCGGCGCTGGTCGCCTGGATGCGCGAGGCCTTGCCGCCGCTGATTGCCCCCGGCGCCATCGTCGTTGCCGACCGCGATCTCGATCTCACAGGCGCGGAGCGGTTGACGGCGCCGGGCGAGGCCGGTGACTGGCCGTATTTCATATTTCACGTGAAGCGCGACTGACCCACCCGAGTCGCGGTTTCGTATCTCCAGATATGGCCGAAACACTATCCGGAATATCAGCTACCTAGTCGGCGCTGCTGTTGAACGTCTGCATGGGACCACGCGGTTTCTGAGCCGACCAACCCTCCTGGAAGTCGCCGCCGCTGACTTGGGCGATAACCTTGCGCCAAAAGGCTTGGGCTTGCGTGTTTTTCTCATCCTGCGCGACACGCCAGCATCCTTTGAAGCGCTGAAATAAGAGCTTCGCGGCGGCTGTGCCGGTGCCCACGCGACGGAATTTTCGCAGAATGAAAAACTCTGCCACCGTGAAACAAGACGGTTCGTCCTCAAACACAAGAGCGAACCCCGCCAAACCGCCATCATGCCTCACGAAGAATGGATGGCGCGTTGGGTCCTCCCAATAGGGATCGAAGTGCGGTCCGAGGTCATATAGCCCGTCGTCGTTCACGTCATAGCCCGTGAACTCGCTCATGTCGTGGACGTACTTCTGCATCAGATTAATCAGGATCGGCTTCTGATCGAGCTCAATTGGGATCAGGTCGACTTCCATTTGTTTCTTCCGGCAATTGTTCGCCGACGAGAATTACTCTCCGAGATCACGGCTCCAGATCGACGATCACCGGCACATGGTCGGACGGCTTCTCCCAGCCGCGGGCCTCGCGCAGGATCGAGCCGGACTTGAGCGCCGGCACTAGGGGCTGCGTCACCCAGATGTGGTCGAGCCGGCGGCCGCGGTCACTCTCCGCCCAGTCGCGCGAGCGATAGCTCCACCAGCTGTAGATCTTTTCCTCCTCGGGCACGAAGTGCCGGATCGCATCGACCCAGTCATGCGCGGCCTGCACTTTATCGAGGCGCTCGACTTCAATTGGCGTGTGGCTGACGATCTTCAGGAGCTGCTTGTGCGACCAGACGTCGGTTTCGAGCGGCGCGATGTTGAAGTCGCCGACCATGATGCGCTTGGCCGTGTCGTCGCGGTGATCGCCCCACCATGCCGCCAGCTCGCACAGGAAATCGAGCTTATGGGCGAACTTGTCGTTGATCTCAGGGTCGGGCTCGTCGCCGCCGGCGGGGATATAGAAGTTGTGGAGCTCAATGCCGCCCGGCAGCTTCGCCGCCACATGCCGCGCATCCTCCTTGCCGCACCAGTCGCGCGAGCCGCCATCGTCCAGCGGCAGGCGTGAGAGGATGGCGACGCCGTTATAGCCCTTCATGCCGCGGAAGCGCATGTGCTCGTAGCCGAGCGCGGCCAGCGCGTCTTGCGGAAAGACGTCGTCGGTCGCCTTGGTTTCCTGAAGGCAGAGCACGTCGGGCTTCACGGTTTCGGTGAGCTGCGCCACGATCGGCATCCGCAGGCGGACGGAATTGATATTCCAGCTGACGATTCGCATGAGGGGTATCCGGATGAAGGGCGCCGCGCTCAATCACGCGCGACGCGGTAGTGGTAGCCATAAAGGCGCTGAAAGCCGAGACCGCGGTAGAGCGCCGCGGCGGCCGTATTGCTGCATTCGACCTGGAGCACGAGCATAGGCGCCCCGGCGGCCGTGGACCAGCGCGCCAGCGCCGCCATGAGCGATTTGGCCGCTCCCTGCCGCCGCGCCACTTCAAGCGTGTGCACGCCGGCGATCACGGTACAGCCCTCCGACAGGGCGGCGAAGCCCGCGCAGACGGCCTGGCCGTCGATCTCGACGAGCGCAAAGCAGCGCTGCCCGCTCAGGCGGTTTGCCATCGCAGTCAAGACCGCGGCCTCCTCCGGCGAGCGGCCTGTGAAGCTGAGGGCGCACCAAGCGGCGTCCGGCGTATCGAGCATCTTGACCACGTACGCGCCGGATCCATCGGACAGATCCGCGGCGGGGCGGGCCAGCACGTCGCTTTCGCCCTCGGACCCATAGCCGCGCGTATCCAAGGCATCGGACAGACCGGCCGGCACGGCGGCGTCAGAGAGCTTGAAGACCGGCGGCAAGCCGTGCGCGCGGTAGCGGGCTTCGGCGGCGTCGATGGCGGGCTCGAGCTCCAGCGCGCCCGACCAGGCGAGCGGCAGCACCGAATTCGCCCGGCGGGTCACGCCCTCCATGAATCCGAGCCGCCAGCCGTCGAGCGACTCGGTATGTGCTGCGGGCCAGCAATCCGCTGCGATCCGTTCCAGACTCGCGATATTGGGCCTGGGAAAATCGAACTGTTCGTCAGCCACGCCCGGCCGCGCGGGACGTCGGCCTTGCATCGGCCCGGCCACTGTCCCGACCATCTTCTCTGTAGGCGCGCGCCGCCGCGCCGAAAGCGGCGAAGAGCTTCTGGGCGAACGGCGTCTCGGCAACGCCCCATTCGGGGTGCCACTGGATCGCGATCACGAAACGGCCGGGATCGTCGAGCCGCACCGCCTCGATCATCCCGTCGGGCGCGATCGCCTCGACTGTAAGGCCGTCAGCGAGCCGGTCGATGCCCTGGGCGTGGAGCGAGTTGACTTTGAGCGCCGTGCCGCCGGCGAAGTCGGCCAGCATCCCATCGGGCGTGAGCGCCACGTCATGGGCAAGGCCGTAGCGTTTTTTCACCGGCACGTTCAAATCGGCGCGGTGATCCATCTTGCCGGGCAGCTCCTGGATGTTCTGATGGAGCGTGCCGCCGAGGACGACGTTCAATTCCTGGATGCCCCGACACAAGGCGAGGATCGGCATCCGCCGTTCCAGCGCTGCGGCGATCAATGGCAGTACCGCCTCGTCGCGTTTGGGATCATGCAAGGTGCCGGGCTTGCTGGGCGGCCCGCCGTAACGCACCGGCTCGACGTTCGAGGGGCTGCCGGTGATCAGCAGCCCATCGAGCCGGTCGAGCACGTCGGTCATGCGGACCGGGGCCGTCGCCTCGTCGGACAGCGCCGGCACGATCACCGGAATGCCGCCGACCGCCTCAGGCACCACGGCCAGATACTGGATGCGCGCGACGTGATGCTCGACATCGTCGAGCGTGCGGACGCAGGCAGTGACGCCGATAAGCGGCGGGGTTTCGGTCATGTCTCGGTCCAAAAGGGATGCCGGAACGCGGCGTACTGGATCGCTTGTTCCGGACAAAGTGGCGTCACCGCCCGAGCTTGGCAAGGCTGCGGCGAACGGCCATATCCACAACATGGACATGTTCGCGACCGATGTGCTGCCATACAAGACTGTGGCCGTCGCCATGTGGTTCGCGCTCTTCTTTCTGGGCGAACGCCTGGCGCCGGCAGCGGTGACGACGCGCGGCTGGTTCGGCGACTGGCCACGGCTCCTCAAGAATGGGGGCCTGTTCGCGGTCAACACCGCGCTCTCGGCCCTGATCCTGTTACCGGCGACGTTGTGGGCGACGGAGTTCACGCTCGGGCTGCGGCCGGACTGGTGGCACGGCTGGACCGGCTTCGCGCTCGATCTGCTTCTGCTCGACTTCTGGATCTACTGGTGGCACCGCGCCAACCACAATGCGGGGCTGCTCTGGCGCTTTCACGAGGTCCATCACCTCGACCGCTTCCTCGATACGAGCTCGGCGGTGCGCTTCCATTTCGGCGAGGTGATCCTGTCGGCGTGCGTGCGCGCCGTTGTGATCGTGCTTTGGGACATCCCGTTCGTGACCGTCGTCGCCTTCGAGGGGCTGGTGCTGTTCGCTTCGATCTTCCAGCATTCGAACCTGCGCCTGCCGCGCGCGTTCGAGCGCCCGCTCTCTTACCTTCTGATCACGCCGTCGATCCACTGGGTGCATCACCATGCGGTGCAGCGCGACACCGATTCCAACTACGGCACCGTGCTCAGCCTGTGGGATCGGCTGTTCGGCAGCTTGAGCCCGACCGCGCGCACGCCGACCATGGAGATCGGAACCCAGGGACGCGCCGAGCGGGATTTCCTGGGCCTGCTGGCCAATCCCGTTACAAGCCAAGGGCTAGGCTAGGCCCGGACCGGGACTAGCGGCGGTTGGTGTCGTCATCGCCGCGCCTGGCGGGCCGCTCGAACAGGAAGAGCCGCGGATCGAGCTTCATGCCTTCTTGGGCGTCGACCAGCACGACCTTGGTGCGCCGGCGCTGGGCGTCGACGACGATCCATTCACGCAGGCGCAACGGCGCATCGAGGAAGACGAGATGGAGCGAGCCCTTCCCGGCCTTGCCCTTCTCCACGAGGCTCACATAGATCCGCCCGCCGGCCTTGCGGACTTCCGTGACGTCGATCTTGTCGCGAACGCTCAGCCGGTCGCCCAGCAGCCAGGCGGCGGGCGAGGCCGCGAGCGGCAGATGCGTCGTCTGGTCGAGCTTGCGGTCGTACATGATGATGAGCTTGCCGGTCGCAACCAGGATGAGCGGCACCGGCGGCTTGTACTCGATGCGCATCTTGCCCGGCCGCTGCATGTAGATGCGGCCCTCGGCGATACCGCCATTGTCGGAGACCTGGATGAAGCGCGCCTGGAAGGTGCGCACGCCCTCGAGATACGCCTCGACGCGTTTCAGCGTGGCCTGACCCGCGGCGGAAAGCTCGGCCGCGGCAGGGCCGGCGGCAAGCACGAGGAGCAGAATCGGCAGCGTTTTCAGGAACCGCATCGTCACCCGATCCTGGCGTGCAATCGTGACGCTTTGATGGCCCGCGCGGCCTGGAAGGCGTCCGCCGCGCTCAATTGAGATCCATCGATTTGACCTTGGGCGGGCGGCCGCCCAGCCGGCGCGCGGTGTTGGCGCCCGGTTTCTCGAAGAGGAACTTCACCCGGGGGATCGGATGGCCGAACTGAGGGTCGAGCAGCACGACGCGGGTCTTCTTCCGGCGCGCGTCGATCACCGTCCATTCCTTGATGCCGAAAGGCTTCTTCCGGAAGACGAGGCGCAGGGCGGCGCTGCCGCCGCCGCGCTCGCTCACGGTGATGACGTAGGCGTTGGGGCGCCGCTCGACGCGCTTGATGTCGGCCTGGTGGGTGAGATCGACCCGGTCGCCCAACAGGAACGCGACCGGCGACGTGCTCACCGGGAGATGCATCGTCGCATCGGTCTTGCCGTCATAGACGATCAGCATGCGGCCGGTGGTGACCATGAGGAAGCGGTGCGGCGGATCGTACTCGATGCGCATCTTGCCGGGGCGCTGAAGATAGAGCGCGCCTTCGGCGATCCAGCCATTGGGCTCGGCCTGGATGAAGCGGGCGGTCATCGTGCGGATGGCGTTCAGATACGCCTCGATGCGCTTCAC